>DJWL01000201.1:0-78258 GCA_002441545.1 Flavobacteriaceae bacterium UBA6231
GGTTTGAATCCAGTCGAGGTCACAAAATTAACTCTAAAGAGTGTTAAAACCTTGTAAAATCTATGATTTGCAAGGTTTTGTCATTTTTGGTAGCCCGTACAATTTGATACAATATCCTATTAAATGGTAGCAATGCGGTCAACAATAAAATCTCGCGGTCAACAGTGTTGACCGTGAACTAAAAGCAAAACCATAGTTGATTTGACTTTCGTCTTAACAAGTTTAATCTTAAAGGCGTACAACTATGAAATCACCAAACACTTTCTCAATCCTATTTTGGATTAACGCTTCACGTGCCATAAACAATGAAGCCGAAATTTATGCAAGAGTAACCGTTGACCAAAAGCGGGTCAACATAAGTCTTAAACGAAAAGTCAAGGTCGACCAATGGGATGTTTCCAAAAAGCGTGTCAAAGGCAATTCCACATCCGCCAAACAAATCAATCAATATTTGGATCAGGCGTATACTCAATTATTTCAGATTTATCAAGACTTCAAGTTTAAAGAGGTATTAATAACAGCGCAGCTCATTAAAGCAAGCTATACAGGCAATGATGAAAAATCAAAAACACTTCTAAACCTCATCGATTACCACAGTAAAAAAATTGAAAATACCTTGGCAAAAGGATCAATCAGAAATTTTGGCGTTACTGTAGGTTATCTCAAAAAGTTTTTGGACAAGGTTAAAAAAACAAATGATGTCTATTTAAAACAGTTGGACTTTAAATTCCTATGTGATTTTGAAATGTATCTTTCTTCTTATTGGCCAGTTGGCCATCCCAGGGCAATGAGCCAAAATACGGTTATGAAACATATCCAAAGGTTACGGAAAATGGTAACATTGGCCTATCATATGGAATGGACTCACAAAGATCCATTTGTAAGATGGAAGCCGGTTTATGAGCATAAGCAACGTGAGTTTCTTTCTGAGAATGAATTGTCCAACATGGAAAATTTTGAATTCCCAATCGACCGCTTGGACCGAGTGCGCGACCTGTTTGTTTTTAGTTGTTACACCGGTATAAGTTATGTAGATATAATGAATTTAACAGCAAATAACATTGTAATGGGTATTGATGGCTGCAATTGGATAATGACAAAAAGGCAAAAGACAAACACACCTGTAAATGTGCCATTATTGAATAAAGCAGAAGAATTAATAAATAAATATAAAAACCACCCGATAACTGAAGTTACAGGGTCATTGTTACCTATAATCACAAACGAAAAATTGAACCAATACCTTAAAGAAGTTGCGTTTTACTGCGGAATCAAAAAGAACCTCACATTCCACATGGCCCGCCACACCTTTGCAACCACAGTAACATTGAGCAATGGAGTGCCTATCGAAACCGTATCAAAATTATTGGGCCACACCAAGATCGCAACTACCCAAATTTACGCCAAGGTCATCGAAAGAAAAGTCAGCGACGATATGGAGATACTTAAAGTCAAATTAAACTTGAAAAGTAGTGATAAAACATTTGAATCAAATGTGGGCTAATATAAACAGTCAACAAAAAACAGTAGTTGAGGTAGTCAATACCTCAAGAATAATAAAGAATATTTAAAATAAAATTAAGACCTTTCATTATATAGTCCTTAAGTGTATACTTGTAGTATAGAGGGATAATAACATCTTATATTGTTTTAATCCAAAAGTTATAACATGACTTTTATAAGAGATAATATTGGCTAACTTTATAAACAAAATATATAACTCTATATTTATCGGATAAAATTAAGTAAAATCTTAAAAAAATATGGATACACAGATTTTATTAGTGATTACTACGATTTCACTTGGTACTTTTTTAGGAGCACTCGGAAATAAGCTTGTAACACATGATTCTCAAACAAGATGGAAGTGGGCATTTTATGTATTAGGAATACTATCTTTACTCTTCGGCATGATTTATTTGGCTTTAGCTAAATCATTAGTAGTAGTTGATTATATTAGTTTAATTTTTTTATTTGTCGCTGGAATTTTATTAATAGTCTTCACTAAAAAATTCCTGGACAAAAAATTCGTTTATAAAACTTCCGAGTTAGATCCTATTGTTAACTCCTTTACATCTTTGGCAGATACTACAGAAATCAAATTGTTTGGTGGAGATTTAAACTTCTTTGGTAACTCACCTAGTGATATGGATAGGAATAGTCAGTATAATCACTTAAAATCAATTGCTTTCAAAAAGGTTTCAATACTTTGCGAGACGCCTATAGATATTTCTACAAAAGTTAGATACGGCAAAATTTTACATGATTTGTCTACTGCCGAATTGAGATTCTACAATCCAGACGAAGCGGATTTAAGGATTCGAGGAAGATTAAAAACATTGCAGGGAGTTGAAAAATTGTTGATTTATTCTAAAATCGAATCTAACAAATATCTCACCATTGAAACAGATACTGCGAATTCAAATGGTGCTCTATACAACAATATCTGGAAGCTTGTATGGTCATTGGCAAATAAGCTAAAGCCAAAAGAAAAGGCAGATTTAATAAAATTAATCAATTCAAACTGAATTCTTAGCCCTTGAATTAAATTTTAGAATTATTGGCCAAAACTAACATGCTAAAACTTTTTCTTCGAAAGTATAGGAATCATTAATAATTTTTTTTACACAATCAACATAATCATCAACGAGTTTTCGTTTATAGACAAGTATATAGGAAGGATGGTGAATTGGTACAAAAACTATGTCTTCAGTTACAAAAGTATCATAACTGAAATTTGCTCCTAAATTTCCTAAAGTATGGCCATACTTTTTTAAAGTGAAATCAGCAACTTGTCTTCCAAGTAAAAAAATCAACTTTGGTTTATGGCATATAATTTCATCCTTTAAATTTGGAAAACACTTATTCATTTCAATAAGTTCAGGATACCTTATTTTGTTCTCATTCAAAGGTAAACACTTTACCAGGTTGGTTTTGTAAAAAGTAATACTAGGATCACAAACATTTTCAATATCATTGATCAACTTACCTGACTTTGTGTTTGGTGATAACGGTATACATTTTTCATCATTTTCTTCAATCTGTACAGCAGATAGACCAACCCAAAAAACATCGGCATTTGATTGGTAATCACTTAAAGGAAATTGATTTAAATAAAGCTTACAAGACTTACATTGCCTTGACGTTTCTGGATTTATTTGCGTGTCGTAGACTTTCAATCAGTTTGGTTGAGTTTAATTCTGTTGTTTTACAAATATAGGAATGTAAAACATCTAAACCAACTTTTGAATAATTGCCACTATGGAAGTTAAATTGAATTCGATTTACCAATTGCGATAAATCTTCATTAGGGGTTATAGCTCGAACTTTTGAAGCATCAAAACCCTCATTCAAAATCTCATGATACAAAGCAGTTCCGTGGTAAGGTCGATACTGAAATACTGAAGTTCTAAAATGGGTACCATATACCGAAGCAATTTTTGAAAGTTGAAGAGCTAAATTATAAGTTAACTCCATATCTTCAAGGGTTTCATCTGGGAAACCATAGATAAAATAGGCTTTTATACCAATACCAGCCTGTAATACTTTTGTTAAATTTTCTATGATTAAATCCGTATTGTTGGTTTTATTAATTGACTTCAAAACAGTTGGTGAGCCGGATTCCACACCTATAAATAATTCCTCACAACCACTATGTTTTAATTCAATCAAATCCAATACATCCACATTTTTAAAAGTCATAACATGAGCCATTGACCTCCATTTAAATCCAAAAGGCTTAAATGTTTGTATTGCAAAATGGACATGCTTGGCTTTTTTTAAAAATAAATCATCTAGCACTCTAATTGAAGTTACATCTGGAAAATCGTCTTCAATTTGCTTTAGTTCCTTTTGTACAGATACAATTGAGCGCTCACGAATTCCAAATTCTTGATTTAATGAATAAGCAGCCGCACAAAATTTGCAGTTGAAAATACAACCCCTGCTAGTAACAATATTAACTTCTTTAAAACCCAACGGATGCACAACAGGTTCATTCACAAAATAAGACCTGTCCAACTCCAAGTCATTAATGTTTTTTACATAGTAATGAGAATGGCTTGTCACCTTAAAAAAACGTCTATTGTCAATTACAGCTACAGGCTCTTCACAAACAGTATCTTGTATTAAATCCAAGGTTATAAATTCGCCATCTCCGGTTACAATATCGATAGGGTTAAAGGTGTTCCAAAGAAATATATCTTTATAAAGGTCTTTAGTGGATAAACCTCCAATAATGAGTTTTGTTTTAAAATTAAGGGTTTCGGCTAATTCCTTAACCAATTCATAATTGGTGGTAAAAATATTCAATCCAACAAATTCAGGTTTTTCAGAATTAAGTAGTTTAGCAAGTTCGACGAGTGGTAATCTTTGGGCTACAGCGTCAATTAAAGTAACCTTAAATCCATTTGATTTTAGGTAAGTACCAATATAACCAAGACCCAATGGCGGTAATGAATCCTCATCATACAATGGATTGGTGTCTCTAAATAGAGGACTATTTATTAGTATGATATGTGGCCGTTTTAGCTTCAAATTCTTTAATTATTTTTTTACACAATTGTTTTGGTGTCCTTGGGTTAATCACCATCAAAGTATTGGTTTTGGCAACTGCTTCTGAAACTGAAATAAATCCTAGTTCAACAAGCTGACAAATAACCCAAAGAGATCCATATATATCTCCGCCTTCATTTTTACAAGCCTTGCGTAATAGTCCATCAGCACTCAATAAAGTCCCATTAGTTTTTAAAGCCGCATCCAATGCCGTGGCATCACTGTAACTTATACCTCGGTATTTATCTGTAAGTGCCTTTATATCATGGATGTCTCCATCAGGTCTTAATACAATGTCCTTGCTGTTAATATGTTTTTCAAGTAAAGCCTTTTGGTTAATATCAGTTATTTCTCTGGCCACAGCTTGTGTAACTATAATGACAGCATCAATTTGTAGAAATATGTGAAATATTTCCAAATCAAACAGATCAATAATGATACAAGCATCCTTAATGTATATGTTCTCATTTTTAACCAAAAGGTTGTGCTTTTAGTTGGTTAATACTTAAATTGGTCAAACTTGCTGCTTTACTTAATGAGATTAAGCCTTCAGATAAGGCTCTATCTATTAATTGCATGAAATTTGATGATTCTTCTCTTCCTAAATAATTTCCAGGTTCACCTTTACGGGTAAAGGTATTGTTTAGCCAAATGGTCCATCGCTTATAATAATTTTCAGAAATGATGCCTATTTGTTTTAATCTATAAACAAGAGCTCTTATTGAAATGCCGTAATACTCTTTTATGCGTATCAGTTCCTCGATTTTTATATAGTTCCTTTTTTTCCCTCCAATCAACTTTAATAATGAGGATTTGGGTATGATAAAGCAACTGGCAAAATAATGACACAATTTTTCCATTAGCTTGATGTTGCTTTTAACTCTATTGGTAAAATTCAATAAAATATGGGCTAATTCGTGTATTATAGTAAACCGAATTCGCTCCAGAGGCTTATCTGCGGTATTAATAATAACAAGAGGGGCACCCCCATCAACTTCTATGGCAATACCATCTATGCTATCTCCATGATCAATGGTGTAAATCTTAATCCCGACATTTTCAAGCATTTCAATGAGATTGCTAATAGGCTGAACACCTAGCTTCCAATACTCTCTTAACTTGCCAGCAGCATTTTCTACATCAATTTCGTTGTCTATGAGGTCATTTTTTAAAGGATTGCTAAATGAAGTGCTTATCCCCAATATGGTTTCTATTTCACTATAATTTTCATAATACACCCTTGCGCTTTCCAAAATAACTTCTTCATCCTTCTTTGAAAGATGCCTACTTTTTCTATATTCTATAGCTTTAAATTTTATCAAAGTGTCTTTTAAGAAAAAATCGACTTTTAAATCTAAGGCATCCGACAAGTGGTTCAATACGAGGCTACTCGGCTGCATCAATCCATTTTCATATTTACTTAATGCTTGCTTGGTAACTTCTTTATTGATTCGTTCCGAAAGCTCTTCCAAGGTTAGTCCGGCAATTAACCTGGCAGAGCGTAGTCTTGAACCAAAAATATTTAAATCCATAATTTAGACGAGTTATTTGTTTGTTGACAAAGTTACAAAAAAAAGTTAACTTGTCAACCATATACAATATTATTTTTATCTTTAGTTCATTATACCAGTTAGTTATGCAAAAACCAGAAATAGAAAAATTGATTTCACTTGCTTTAAATGATCTTTACAAATATGATGTCTATTTATTGAGCAAAAATTACAACATCAACGAAAGAACCGTAACACATAGGCTTGCAATTTACTTGGAGAATTACTTTTCAGAATTTGGGTATCATGTAGATGTAGAATATAATCGAATGCGCAAAGATTACGATAATAAAGACGAACTAGGCAATCTAATGGGTAAAAAATTGAACTGGGAAGAAACAGGAGAAGGATCAAACTTTGTCTATCCAGATATCATCGTACATAAGCGTGATACAGATGAAAATCTTATAGAAATCGAAGTTAAAATGGCTTGGAAAAACAATAAAAAGAATTATGACTATGAGAAAATTAACGAATATATGTCACAATCAGATTACAGGTATGGTGTATATATTGAACTGTTTCCAAACAAAGAAGATTGTAAAATAGAATATGGTCCCTTTAACCTATAATTTACGCCGTAAAGAAAGTTTCCGCATCCCAAACAACAAAAACAGGATACCATCCATTTTACCTCCTATTTTCTTACGGAGTATAGAAAACGCTTTGGTAATATGTGCCTCAACAGACTTTATGGAAACATCAAGGTATTCTGCAATTTCAACATTGGTAAGACCCTCCTTTTTGCTTAATAGAAATGTTTCCCTACATTTTGGAGGTAGGTTTTGTATTTCAATTTTAACAATATTGATAAGGCGCTCTAGCGAATGCTCTTCCTCATCTTCAACTAGGGTAGAGAGGGCATCAATATATTTTTTCTCTAATGGTAGTACCGACTTTTGTTTTCGGTACTGGTCAATAAATTCATTATAAACCGATTTATACAAATAACTCTGGATAGAAAAATCTGTTTTTAATTGATCCCTTTTTTTCCATGTTCGTATAAAAACATTTTGAACAACATCTTCAGCCAAATCACGGTCATGCGTAAGACCGTAAGCATAAGTACAAAGCCTATGGTGATATGCATCAACTAAGTACGTGTAGGCTTTAGGGTGGCCTGCTTTTAAAGATTCAATTAGTAATACGTTATTGGAAAACGATTCTAACATAGTAATTTGATAACAAATAATAGCAATTGTTATGCAAAGTATAAAAAATAGTTATAAAAAAGTTAGGGTTGTATAAAATTGTTACGTAATAGTTATGAATAATGCATTAAGATATGACCCAAAAAATTGAAAATATAATTGTAAAGTATCTTACAAATCAGGCTTCAGGTTCTGAGTTGGAAGAATTGGAACAATGGCTCAAAATAGAAGCCAATGTCCTGTTGTTTAAAGAGTATATAAAGATTAACCATCTAACAAATTATAACATGATGCAATTCGACGCTGAAAAGATAAAAAAGCAGTTGCTGGAAATGATTAATAAAGAAAAAAAGGTGCTTAAAATGCGTTCATATAAAAGGGCATTCAAATACGCAGCTGCGGCCGTAGTAGTGGGCATACTGGCCACGGCATACTTTTTAAGGGACACTATATTCAATAACCAATTAGAAAGCACAACACCAATCATCGTCAACAACCAAATTGAACCTGGTATCGATAAGGCAACCCTAACCTTAGAAACAGGAGAAACAATAACATTAGCTAAAGGTACAGTATACCAAAATAATAATGTAACCACTAAGGAAGACCAATTAATATATAAAGAAAATAATTCCACAAATGAGTTAGTCTATAATTATCTTACAGTACCTCGTGGCGGCCAGTTTGCTATCAATCTGGCCGATGGTACCAAGGTCTGGTTGAATTCAGAAACCCAACTAAAATACCCGGTAAGTTTTACCGACGGCGAAAGCCGTCAGGTAGAACTGGTCTATGGAGAGGCCTATTTTGAAGTAACCCATAGTACAGAGCACAAAGGCTCTCACTTCAAAGTTGTATCTCCGTCATTGCGAGGAAGTATGACGAAGCAATCTCCCAACAACCAACAACCATTGTCATCCCGAGCGCAGTCGAGGGACAACAACCAAATAATTGAGGTATTGGGTACAAAGTTTAATGTTAAGGCTTACAAAGAAGACACAACCATTTCCACCACCTTGGTAGAAGGGAGTGTGGCAGTAACGGCAGAAGGGGCAAGCACAATCCTAAAACCGGGTGAGCAGTCCAAGTTTGATACAAACACCAAAACCATTCAAGTTGATCAGGCAGATGTATTTAGGGCCATAGCTTGGAAAGAAGGCATCTTTAGTTTCAAGAACAAGACATTGAAGGAGATTATGGCAACCCTATCCCGTTGGTACGATATGGACGTCGTGTTTGAAAACAAGGAGTTGGAAAAAGTCAATTTCAATGGTACACTTTACAAAAACCAGTCCATCGAAGAAATTTTAGGCTTCCTCCAAAGCACTGTCAACACCTATGAAATCAATAACAAAACCATAATCTTAAAATAACTTAAAGTACATGACAAGAACTGGCCTATCTTTTAATTCAGTAGTAAAATCCAGCCGATGGTTAGCGTTGGGTAAAGGAGCATTGCCAAAGCGAAGCGGTTGCAATGCACATGATAAACCAGCGGCACCAGATTTTCAATGAATTAAAAGTAAGCCTAGATTTTTTGCATACTTTTTCATCAATGGAAAAAGTATGGGTTAAAAGAAAAAACCAAACTTTAAAATATCACTCAAGTATAATTAAAACTCAAGCTTATGAAAAAAAATACATAACAAAAAAAGGAGGAAACAGTTCACACTCGGCAAAGTAACAAACTGTAAATCCCCCTAATATCATTACTAATTAATTAAATGTTTAACTAACTAATAACACACAAATTTATGGAAATTAAATTAACAAAGGTGTCTTTTCCTAATGGAAAAGCAATACTACTGTTTATGATGAGAACCTTTATAATTTTGTTTTGCACATCGGTGTTTAGCTTAACGCCTAGGGAGCTCATCTCGCAAAACACAAAAGTGACTATTGATGTAGATAAAGAAGTAACGGTCGATGAAGTGTTCGATATCATTACTAAGCAAACCAAATACGCCTTCATGTACCAAGCGGGCTTGTTTAAAGACTTTCCAAAGGTACACCTTCAAAAAGGGGTGGTGCGTATGGACAAGCTCATTAACGAAAGCATCGCTTTGGGCAAGTTTAATGTGGTATTAACCGCAAACAACACCATCCTCATAAAAGAAGCCAAAACCCAACAACAAATACAAGTTACAGGAAAAGTAACCGACGAGGCCGGTATGCCCGTTGCAGGTGTAACAGTCTTAATTAAAGGTACAACCCGTGGTACCTCAACAGACTTTGATGGCACCTATACCATTACAGTACACAACCCTGAAAACGTTTTGGTGTTTTCAGCTTTAGGTTTTGCAACACAAGAAATCTCTGTGGATAATCAAAGTAAAATTAATATAACCCTCAAAGAATCTATTAGTGAGTTAGATCAAGTAACAATCAACGCAGGATACTACAAAACCTCTAAAAGACAATCTACGGGAAGCATTGCTAGATTAGATGCCAAAACTATTGAAAAACAACCAGTAAACAATCCTTTGGCAGCTATACAAGGATATATTCCTGGCGTAAACATTTTACAAAGAACAGGTGTACCTGGTGGGGGTTTTGATATAGAAATTCGAGGAAAAAATTTTATTAATGCTGGCACAAACCCATTATTTATAGTTGACGGTGTACCATTTGGAGGAGAAACATTAGAATCATTTCGTGTTTCTGGTGAAATAAATGGAGGTAATATAAGCCCATTAAATGCTATAAGTTCTGATGATATTGAAAGCATTGAAGTGCTGAAAGATGCGGATGCTACGGCAATATATGGATCTCGAGGAGCCAACGGTGTAATATTGATAACAACTAAAAAAGGTAAATCTGGAAAAACCCAATTCAAAGCAAGCGCTAGCACTACGCTGGGGCAAGTAAGTCATTTTAGAGATTTATTGAATACCGAACAATTTTTGGAATTATTTAGAGAAGGAGTTGTCAATGATGGTTATGGGCCTTTTTTAGATAATCCTGCTTTCGATTTTGTTTGGCCTGCACTTAAAAATTGGGATCAAAGCCGTTATACAGATTGGCAAGAGGAATTGATTGGTGGTACATCTTATAGAAATAATATTCAACTTTCTGTGTCTGGGGGTAGTGACCAAACCCAATTTTTAATTAGTGGAGCATACCTAAAAGAAACAACAGTCTTTCCAGGGGATGCTAATTATAAAAAAGCTACAGTACATAGTAATATAAACCATCTTTCTAAAGATGGTCGCTTTAAGGTGAATTTTTCTACAAATTATGCGATTGAGAATAATAAATTACCTAGAACTGATTTTACTTATCTATCTCATAGAATGGCACCTAATACGCCTGAATTATTGGATGAAGAAGATAATTACAATTGGCATAGCAATACGTTTGACAATCCATTAGCTAGGTTGGAAGAAGATTATCAAGTAAAAATTAATACACTTATTGCTAATATGGTGTTATCATATAAAATATTACCAACTTTTGAAGCAAGTATTAATTTTGGGTACAATAATACTAATTTAGATTCTTACAGAATATTACCACATACAGCAAGAAATCCTATATATGGGTTTACTCCTAGAAATTATTCTACAGTTAATACAAACACTTCTAACCGTAATTCTTGGATCATCGAGCCCCAATTAAACTGGAATCAGCAATGGGGAAATGTTAAGCTTGATGTGCTATTTGGATCAACTTTTCAACGAGAAACTACAGAACAATTCGTACTGAAAGGGACTGGGTTTGCTAGTAATAATTTACTGCTTAATATTTCGGCAGCAGAAACTATTGAAGCGCTTCAAGACACTGATAGTGAATATAGCTATCAAGCATTTTTTGGTCGTGTAAATGTAAACTTGAAAGACAAATATATTCTTAATCTTACAGGTCGTAGAGATGGATCGTCTCGCTTTGGTCCAGGAAAACAATTCGGTAATTTTGGAGCCATTGGGGCTGCCTGGTTATTTTCTAATGAAAATATTTTTAAAGAAAGTTCGGTTTTAAGCTTTGGTAAATTAAGAGCAAGTTACGGTACTACAGGTAGCGATAATATAGGTAACTACAGGTTTTTAGATACGTATAGTGTATCTGGTTTTGATTATAACGGTACTTCAACCTTGGAACCTACAGGGATATTTAATCCCTTATTGGCTTGGGAAGAAAATAAAAAATTGGAAGCTGCTCTAGAGCTTGGATTGTTTAATGACAGGATATTGTTAACTACCGCATGGTATCAAAATAGATCTTCAAATCAGTTAATAGGAGTTCCATTAGCTGCAACTACGGGATTTAACTCTTTGGATGGAAATTTTGATGCAACGGTACAAAATACAGGATTCGAGATTGATTTAAGAACAATAAACTTTCAAAATAAGAATTTTAGATGGAGTACTACTTTTAATATAACGGTACCTAAAAACGAACTGTTGGAATTTAAGGACATCGAAAGTTCAACCTTTGCAAATAGGTATATTGTAGGTGAATCTTTGTCCATTAGGCAACTATATCATGCGTTGGGTGTTAATCCAGACATCGGGGTTTACGAATTTCAAGATTATAATCAAGACGGAGAAATAAATCGATTGGATGACAGGCAAATAATTAAGGATTTTGCGCCTAAATTCTATGGGGGTTTTGGTAATTCAATTAGTTATAAGAATTTGTCTTTAGATTTTTTATTTCAGTTTAAAAAACAAATGAGGTATAATTATTTAAGTACCAAAGCAACGCCAGGTGGTCAGTTTAATGGCCCGGTTGAATTATATGATCGTTGGCAACAGGCAGGAGATGTAAGCCCTCATCAACAGGCATCTTTTTTATTTACTACACCAGATCTTTTTAATATAGACCAAAGACAAGCTGAAAGTGATGCTGCAATATCGGATGCCTCCTTTATACGTTTACGAAATATTTCTTTAACGTATAAAGTGCCAAAAAAATTAAGTCGTGGTTTAGATTTAAGTGTTTATCTACAAGGCCAAAATCTAATAACAATTACAGGATATAAATATTTAGATCCAGAGCAATTGGGTGATAATACTTTACCTCCATTGCGTCAGTTTACTTTAGGACTCAATCTAGGCTTTTAATCTTAAAATTAAAATTATGAAACATATAGAAAACAATATAAACAACAAAGAGTTTCAGAAAGGGCTCTTTAAAAATTGGATTAATATTACAAAACATATATTCTTTTATTCATTTGTTTTGATCTTTATAGCTTGCTCTGATTTTGTTGAGGTTGACCCACCAAAAAACACATTAGTTTCAGAAACAGTGTTTGAAGACATTTCAACTGTAGAGTCGGCTTTGGCAAATGTTTACTACAAGATGCGAGAAAACGGGATGGTATCTGGTAACTATGGGCTAGGTATTTTAATGAGCTCCTATAGTGACGAATTGGACTATTATAACTTTAGTCAAGATTTCTTAAAAATTTATAATCATGATGTTATTGATACGGATAATACAGCTTTAGAATGGTGGTCTCATGCTTATAATGTAATTTATGCTGTTAATGATATTATTAAAGGAGTTGACAATTCCAGTAATTTAACAAGCGCAGAACAAGAAGAGTTTAAAGGACAAGCTCTATTTGTTCGAGCTTATATGCATAGTTTGTTGGTAGCACTTTATGGAGATGTCCCATACATAACAACCACCAATTATTTAGAAAATAATACGGTATCACGAATGCCTCAAAGTCAAATATATGATAATATTATTGCCGATTTAAGCGAAGCAATCAGTTTATTAGATGATACAGATAATACTGGAGAGAAAGTGATTCCAAATAAATCAGCAGCAATGGCATTATTAGCTAGAATGTATTTATATACCGAGAATTGGGAATTAGCCGAAGAAACGTCGTCAGAAGTTATAAGTGCATTTAGTTTAGAATCAGATATAACCAAGGTGTTTTTAAAAGAATCTCCTGAAACCATATGGCAATTTAAGCCTAATGGAATTAGTCATAGTAACACTTATGAAGCAAATTGGTTAATAATTAGGTTTATACCTGGCCATTCTTATGCAATCAGTAATAGTTTATTAAACGCCTTTGAACCAAATGATCTGCGATATGATAATTGGATTGGAAGTACTACAAGTACAGATGGTTTAACTACTTTACAATTTGCTTATAAATATAAAGAAATTTTTAGCCAAACAGCTGCTTTAGAATATTCAATTATATTTCGTTTGGCAGAACAGTTTCTTATTCGAGCAGAAGCTAGGGCACATCAAGGAGATAATTTTGGAGCTCAACAAGATTTAAATGCCATTAGAAATAGAGCAGGTTTACCAGATACTACGGCTGACGCGACAACTGATTTATTAGATGCAATTCTACAAGAAAGATATGTTGAGTTATTTACTGAACAAGGTCATCGTTGGTTTGATTTAAAGAGAACAGGTAAAGCTAGTGAGGTGTTAAGTACCATTAAATCTAATTGGAAGGAAACAAATATTTTGTTCCCGATTCCTGCAAATGAATTAGAACTTAATTTAAATCTAAAACCACAAAATCCGGGGTACTAATTAGATATAGATTCCGTGTTGACTTATTCTCCCAATTGGGAGAATAGTTGATTTGGTAATCTTCTCTAAAAAAACTTAGCACCATAAATTATTTCACTCTAATATACTTTTTAACAAACTATAGTTTAGGTAGGTCTATTTAGAACCTAACCAAATAGATAAAGAATACAACAACAAATAAGGAAGACATCTAGTTAATAACTAGATATTATACCTGAAAAGATATAATTTAATAATAAACAAATTATGAAAACAATAGCGAAATTCGAAAAGGCTATCACCTTTAAATTAGGGATAATAACAGTGTTAGTATTTGCCTGCTTTGTCAACAAAATACTGGCACAAAATGATACAGACAATGTAAAAACTAAAACAGACTTACAGAAAAAATTTGACACAAAAAAAAATCAGGGAGATGATTATTTTGAGAAGTTTTTGGCCCACCCGCACCTTATTAAAATCCCCGAAGGATATGAGGAATCTTCTATAAACGATAGTTTTTTAGATTTCCAGAGGTTAACGGATAAACAGGATCAAGTTGAAATGCGAATGATAGAAGAGTTTTTAGATAAATACCCACAGAATGAAAATTATGAGAAAGCTATGGGCATGCTTTATAATTTGTCTACCCATCCTAATTTCATCTCTGACAATGTTCCTGATAGTCTACTACAGTATTTAAATGGTATAAGGTATAAGGAGGCACCGAAGTCTGAAAGGCATAGCATGTTTAAAAGTCTTATGCGTGCTTTGCCTATAGATGAACTGGCTCGAGCAAAGTATTTGAAAAAGACGAACGATTTAGTCGCCAATATTCTCTCCTCTGACGCATCTTTGGATCGTAAATACAGGGCTGAACATATGTTGTTAATTCGAAACTATATTAGTGCTAATAAAATATATTCTCAATTACCAGAAAGAAATAAAATGGAAGCTGGTTATTGGGATCGATTTGATATCCAATTTTGGGATTTATTACGATTGCAGATGGAAACAGTAATGAATAAATATGGAACAGTGGAGCAAATGGCTACTGATATCAAGGGGCTATTGGTTGCCATTGGAAATCGTTCAAAGGCTGCAGGAGACGCCTATTGGAAATATTTCTTGGATATAACGGGACCTAATAACCCACAAGCCGACCAAGCAGGTATTAAAGCCTTACATAAGTTTGCAGCCGACAATGTAGCCGCACTAGAAGCATTAAAGGCAGTGGATGGTACCAAACCACTAGAAATGGAATTTATAGCCATGGATGGTACTCAAGTAGACCTTGCCAAAATGCGAGAGAAAGTGGTGTTGATTGATTTTTGGACCCCTTGGTGTGGTCCTTGTATTGCAGCTATGCCTCATCTTAAAACCCTTTATGATAAATATCAAGACCAAGGTTTCGAAGTGATTGGGATAGTATCAGGTGGTGTAGGAAGAGAAAGTAGAATAAAAGATGTCCTTAAAAAGACATCAGCTAATTGGCCACTGCGTTTGGAAGGAGGGACAGAATCTGTAAGTTTCACCTCTTTATATCAAATCAAATCTTACCCTACAGTTTGGTTATTAAATAAGGAAGGAGTTATAGTTGATAAGGAAGCAAGAGGCGAGAAGCTAGAACCTTTAATCCGCAAGTATTTGGGTTTAGATAATTAAAAAATAAAAATGAATTCCCGTAAGTCATAATATGTATCTGTCATCCTGAACTTGTTTTAGGAACATATAAGCTAACTTATGGGTTACAAGACTAATAAATGTCGAACACAGGTAAGGTCAGCATAGTCTTTATAGTAATTATTGCTTATTGCGGGCATTCAAATAAAAAATACTAATGAACATAAATAAAGTATATTATAAACTTCTAATAATCACCTTGTTTTTAACAAGTTGCGGCAGTACAAAAACAAGTATTCCCCATCACATTCATTCAGATACAACATCAATCGTTGCCAAAAAAGTAGCGCTAACAGAGTCAGAGTTTCAACAATGGCCTTATACCGATATCTTTACAGATTCCATTCCGGGAATAAGTCTTTTAAAGACACAAACACTTCTAAAAGAAAAAAAAATAACCCCCATCATTGTAGGGGTCATCGATTCAGGCGTTGATATAGAGCATAAAAGTTTAATTGATTTTATTTGGAGAAATGATGATGAGATAACAAACAATAAAAAGGACGATGACGACAATGGCTATATAGATGATGTGCACGGTTGGAATTTTTTAGGCAGTAATCATGGCAATATGCTGTCAGCTCAACTGGAACTCACTAGAATGATAAAAACGTATGAGTCAAAAACTTTAGATGAGATTATGGAAACAGACCAAAAGGAGTATGATATTTATCAGCAGCAAAAAGAGGTTTTCAATCAAACGTCAACTTGGGTTAATGAGACCTATAACGACCTTATTCAAAAACTTGATACGAGCCCTGAAGATGAAAAACTAAAAGAAGCTCTGGCACATTTTGAATCTCAAAAGAAATTTCATTATAATCTGGATTATGAACCGCGAGATATTATAGGAGATAACCCCAATGATGTATCAGACTCCAACTATGGTAATCCCGATGTAATAGGGTTTAAAGACAAAGAATCACATGGTACCCATGTAGCAGGTATCATAGCTACCGTAATAAATATAAGTGTTGAATCAGGGGATAATGATATTAAGATTATGCCTATACGTGCGATTCCTGACGGTGATGAATACGATAAAGATGTTGCTTTGGCCATTCGGTATGCAGTAGATAATGGTGCTAAAGTTATTAATATGAGTTTTGGTAAAGCGTATTCAGCACATCCAAATTGGGTATATGAAGCCATTGAATATGCCAAAAAACATGATGTATTGTTAATTATGGGAGCTGGTAATAATAGTGAAAATATAGATAGCGCTGCAAATTTTCCAAATGATACTAAAAATAGTGATGTTGAATTTATAGATAATGTGATTAGTGTTGGAGCAACAACACATTATTATAACACGGATAAATTAGTGTCCAAGTTTTCAAATTATGGCAAAAGGAATGTTGATATTTTCGCTCCAGGATCAAAAATATATTCTACGTTCCCAGATAATCAATATAGTTATCAAGATGGAACGTCTATGGCTGCGCCTATGGTGAGCGGTGTAGCAACATTAATACGTTCGTATTATCCAAAACTTTCTGCTGGTCAAGTAAAGCAGGTCATAATGAATTCAGGAATTTCTGTTGCTTTCGAGGTCAATGTAGGGATGTGGGGAGATAAAAAATTGTTGAGTGATTTATCAGTATCTGGTAAAATTCTAAACGCTTATAATGCTTTATTAATGGCTGAAAACTTGTCTAATGAAAAGAAATAAATTAATGTTGATTACAAGAAAAAGAATCATACTAGCTTTTAGTTTTTTAATTGGTATGTCAATATCAGCCCAAATTCTGGAACCAGCAAAGTGGAGCTGTAACGTATCTATTGAGCATCCAAAACAGGGCGAAATTATAGAGTTAATATTTAATGTAAAATTGGATGATTCTTGGCATTTATATAGCAATATTCAAAATTATGATATAGGTCCATTGGCCACAGAATTTAATTTCGAACCTAACAATACATTCAAATTAATAAGCAATGTTATACCAATTAATTACATAACAAAGTATGATGATGTGTTTGAGGTTACAGTTAATTTTTTTGAACAAAAGGCAGAATTCAGACAAAAGGTAAAAATACTTTCTAACAACCCAATCATCAAAGCGAGCTACAGCTATCAGGTATGTTCAACTGTTGATGGGAAATGCATTTTTGGAGAATACGATTTCGAATTCAAAATAACTACCAAAACGAATCAGTAAAATTAAAGTTAGTTCTGATTATTGATTTATAAAAATAAAAAATAAACAACCATATAATGACCAAAAAGGGAATGAAAAAAAATTCTAGTTTAGAAAACAACAAACATGTTGGTTAATCATTTTGTTTAGTTAAAAAAGACCATTCCCTTTAGATAATTAAAACAGCAAAAGTCAAAATATGGCATAAAAGATAAAGTAATTTGTTGTTCATTTTATCTCATGTTGAATTAGTCACTCATATTTTGAGCATTATTTTGAGTTAGCTGCAAGACACTCGTGGTAGTGGATCGGGTGTCTTGCTTTTTTGAATCCTTGCGCAAGCGGGGATCTCATTGTCACTTCGAGTATTTTTTCAGAATATTAAATTAAGATGAAAAATGTATCGAGAAGCTATAAAGAGGAAGCAGAATGATAAAAATTAATATATAATTTTTCAAAGCAATTCCCTAAACTTTTGACATAGTTTATTTAATTGTAATAGGGGCGCTTTTAATGCATAAAGCGCTCTTATTTTTAAACCGCCAAATATCAAACACCTATGAGAAATGTATTAACAAAAACGAGAATAATTATCTAGGTGTTACATCTGACCGAAATATAGTATAAATAGAAACAGATGAAAAAATTAATATATGCTTTATTAAGCCTTCTCTTTGGTATCACTACAACAGCACAAAGTAAAAACAATGATTATGTTGAGTGGCGTTTCACAGTTAAAAAAGCAAGTGTAAACACATTTGCAATTCACGTAACGGCCCTAATTGATTCGCCGTGGCGTATTTATACAAAATTGTTAAATATTCCAAACAGTTCCCTATTTAGTATTGCTTATGATTCCAACGCCTTTGTGATTTTTAAAAATAAGTTACAAGAAATAGGTACACCAATTGAACAATATGACGAGGTCGTTAAAGAACAAGTTAGGTCTTACAGGGTAGCGGCCAATTTTGTACAAACAGTAATGCTTATTGTTGATGAGTCTGTAACATTACATGGCAAAATAGCCTATGTCATTGGCGATGGCATTGGCAAACTTGAAACCCTAAAAGAAAAATTTAAAATAACCTTAAACCAATGACATAAAACAAAAATAATTAGATTAATAGCAACTAGCTAAATTCAAGCTTTTGAGGGATTAATAAAGTGTTGAACATCTAGGGTACTTCCTTATACCCTAAATCTTCCAATGGAGTATTAATATTAATCTAAACAATTAAACTTGAAAACTTACCACCAACTAATCAACCATTTAGAGCATAACCTTACAGCACTTGAAAATCAAATACAAAATCTACACTGTCTATCCGAACAAAGCATAACCCAATGCAAAAATGTGTTGGAACAACTAAAAGCAGAGGTTGATAAACACCAGTTTAATAATCCAAAAGAGGAAATAGAATTTTTTAAGGTCATCAAACCAAAAGTGTTGAGTTACTTAATCTTTTATGTAAAACGATTGCACATAGAAAGCAAACGTGCTATAGAAGGCAATAAAGAACAAATAAAATACCTTAAAAAGTACATTACAAGATTCCAAAGTTATTTCAATAACAATTTAGAGTTCTACCATTATTACAAAAGCCATGCAACCCATCTGGACGAACAATATTTTTTAAGGGAAAATAAACAAGTCCGTTTAAACATAGAAGCCTATCATTTTTTCACCGACGACCAATTCTCAACCAGTCACGACACCACCGTGGCAACCATCATGGCATACACCAAACTGATTGAATACCTTAAAAACGAAATTAACAAACTAAATAACACCACACACCACATGCAAACCATCAACCCATTTCAAAAAGAAGAAACCAAATTCCAATGGACTGGCAATTATCGGGAAGTAGTAGAGTTTTGCTATGCCTTATGTGCATCCGGCAGAATAAATAACGGTAATGTCAACATTAAGGAATTCACGCTGGCCATCCAGGACCTATTAAATATCAAAAACAATAATTATTATCACGTCTTTGGCGAGGTAAAAGCCCGAAAGATAAACCGTACCAAGTTTATGGATCTTCTTAAAGAGTCATTGTTAAAATACATGGATAACCAGGATGCCCTAAATTAACCCTAAAGGCTCCTCCCTTTAGTTAAAGGGAGGTGTCAATACCGACCGTAAGCGTCGGGATGGACGGAGGGTTTGAAATTTAAGAAGTTATTATTGCGAGTAGTCTCGATAAGTATCGGGCGACGTGGTAGTCTTTGTCTCTTAAACACCCAAGTAATACCCAACTTGGGTGTTTTTGTTTGTCATGAAATCTAGATGATTTTAAGCCAAATATTTCTAAAGGAGTGCTACAATTCCAACAAGCAAACCACAATTAATATGACAAAAAAAATCACCCACCGTAGGTGTTACGTATGTATAAAATCAAACAAACTACATCAATTTTGCCATACGAGAGTCAAATTACTATAAAGCCGTCAACTAAAAAATGTTAACCATTGGCGGCTTTTTTAACCGCTTAAAGGGTTGTCATTGCGAGGAGCTTCGCGACGTGGCAATCTTTTTAAAGCAACTAAAACATTATTAAAAATGCCAGCAAACATCATCACAACAGAAGATCTCCAGGTATTCAAATCAGAACTATTGGAAGACATCAAACAAATCATCAACCACCAATCTGGATTCGCACCCAAAAAGTGGCTCAAATCCCCCGAAGTCCGCGACCTCTTAAGCATCTCTCCAGGCACACTCCAAAACCTGCGTATCAATGGCACATTACCATTCACAAAAGTAGGAGGAGTCATCTACTACGACTACGACGAAATCCAAAAAATCTTCGAAGACAACCGCATCCACAACAAATACTAAATCCCTGCGTGGTCAGTGAGCGTTGGTCAGTGAGCGTTGGTTATTGAGCGAAGTCGAAGTAAGTCGAACTGTGGTTACTGAGAAATGGTTACTGAGCGTAGTCGAAGTAAGTGGAAGTAAGTCGAACCATCAAAAGGTTTTCAGAATCAAAAAGCTCCCATCTTCAGATGAAGAGGGGTGGCACTGGCTGTCAGGTAAGACAGGCAGTGTCGGGGAGTTTGAAATAAAAATTAATTGTCACCCCGAACGCAGTCGAGGGGTCTCATTATGCAAGAAGTAAATTACATAACCCACTTAAACGCAGTCTTTGACCAATTCTCAAAAGATAGCAGGTTAAACCCAACCCACATAAGCCTCTATGTGTCCCTATTCCAACTATGGAACACCAACAGGTTTGTCGAAGTGTTTTTTGTAAACAGGGAAGAAGTCATGCAATACTCCAAAATTGGTTCAAAATCCACCTACCACAGATGCATCAAAGAACTGAGCCATTGGAACTACATTGTGTATTACCCATCCCACAACCCATTCAAAGGCAGTAAAATCAAGATGCTCAAATGTTCCCCTGAGCAAGCCTGTCCCGAGCATGGTCGAGGGGTCGAAGGGTCGAGACAATCATCTGAATCTCACTATCCCAAAACAAGGACAACCTCTGGACAAGCTCTGGTACACTACCGTCCCAAAATCGAGACAAGCACTGGACAAGCATTGGTACCTTTATATAAACATAATAAAACAATAGAAAACAATAAAACAATTAAAAAAGAAAAAATTAATAAAAAAGAAAGTTTTGAAAATTTGGAAAATGGCAACAAACAACCCCGAACAGTCCCAAATCAGGACAACCTCAAGACAACCAAAACCAAAAATTACAACGAACCGCTGTAATGAAAAGCAAAAAAGTTCCTTCCCTTGGTTAAGGGAAGGTGGATTAAGCTTCAGAAAAGAAGCTTAAGACGGAAGGGTTAGTAAATTTAAAAGCATGAGTAACACCAAACCACACATCATCATCGAAAAAGGCGTAGAGTACCACCTCGGAGAACTCCAAGGCGACCAAATCAACTACGATTTTGGTAAAATCCTTACCTACCTAGATCATAAGGGCAAAATGTTGTTTGGCAAAAACTTTAAAATTTACGAAGAAGATGAGGTCATACTCTTCAAACTCTGTATCTATTTCATCAAAGATTACGACTACTGTAAAAAATTCAACATCGACCCCAACAAAGGCATTCTGCTGTCCGGTCCGGTAGGTTGTGGCAAAACAAGTTTAATGAAGCTTTTAAAGCATATTGTACCCCATCAAAAACCCTATGAAGTCATTCCGGCCAGAAACATCACCTTTGCATTCAACAATATTGGCTACAAAACCATCGAAGATTATGGCAACAGCAATTACTATTGCTTCGACGATTTAGGGGTCGAAACAACCGGCCGTCACTTCGGGAAAGACTGCAACGTCATGGGAGAAATCATTCTCTCCAGATACGACTTATTTCTACACAGCAAAATAAAAACCCACGCCACCACCAACCTAAACGCCCAGGAACTAGAAGACCTCTACGGCAACCGTGTCCGCTCAAGAATGCGTCAACTTTTTAACTTAATTGCCTTCGATGAAAAAAGTACAGATAAACGTGTCTAAAAAGCAGTAAAATTAGCTCACAAATTCCCTCTATTTAGGCCTATGCAAAAAATCAATGTCTTTTGGTCCTGGTTTCAAGAATGCAAAAATGAATTATATTATCTGCATAAGTATAATCTTGAAGTCCAAAGTTATTATTTCGGTGAATTGACATCAAAACTGGAAGACTATGACAAATCATTAGGGTTTGTGATCAAATACCCAGTAACTGTAGAAAAAGCAGAGATGGTCATCACTGCAAATGGCAATCCAGATGGCGTAATCTACGTTCGTAACCTAATAGCTCAGGCCCCCAACCTTTCCAATTGGAAGTTCACGGCATTTATTCAGCCCATAATAGATTTAGAGGCCTGTAGGCAGGGTAAAGATGACCCCTATGAATTTAACGAGCTCACCATTAAAGCAAGCGATATAAAATGGCTTCCAGTGGAGCATCATGAAGCCACAAACAAGTTAAGCCTGATGGTCTATATGATGGGGTACAAACAAATAATTAAAGATATTGGCCCTACGACATTAGAGGATTATATTTTCACCATATTTCAGGATCTTTTAGGAGAAGCCATTGTGTATAAAAAAATTGAGAATGTGTATTATGACGACCTATTGTTCAATCAACTCGAAGTTTTTCCTATCCATGAATTACCAGAATACCTTTCAGAGTAAGTAGTGCTCAACACCGGTCCGAGCACCTGCCTGCTGAAAGAATGAAGGCAGGTTAAAAAAATGTCCAGTGGACATTTTTAGTGAAGGGGCCAGCTAGCGTATTGGCAAATAAATTCACCTAACAACATCAAATTAAACGTTACCAAAACATAAAATCAAAAAAAACCATGCCACCACCAACCTAAACGCCAATGAAGTCGAACCTCTACGGCAACCGTGTCCGCTCTCAAATGCGTCAACTCTTCAACTTAATTGCATTTGACCAAAAAAGTAAAAGCAAGAGGGGTAAAATAACTTAATAAATATGCAGTATAACGATTATGTATATTTAAATTTGCGGGTATTAATATTTTATGTATATTTGCAGTATAGTGATTATGTAAATTATTTATGCAAGTTAAAAATACAACATTAAAAAGAATTTTACAAGGAGAAGGTATTTCTTCAGGCTATTCTTTTCGTGGTAAGATTGAAGATGATCCTAATGGCAAGCTAAAGGTAATACAACTTAAAGACTTAATCAATGATTATTCAGCTATTGGTGAAGAGTGTTATAAGGTGTCTGCAGAAGGCATTAAAGAAAAATACATCTTAAAAGATGGTGACATCCTCTTTATTTCTAAAGGCCAAAATAATAATGCTGTTACTTTTTCTTCTAATAATACACAAGGTTTGCACATTGCATCCTCTGCTTTATTTGTGATTAATATAAATCCTGAAAAAGCAAATCCATATTACATCACTTGGTACATCAACCAATTACCAGTTCAAAACTATATAAAACAAAATTTAACAGGCACCTATACGCCTACGGTTAATCGTAAAGTGGTTGAAAATATTCCTTTACAACTTCCTAATTTGGAAGAACAATCTAAAATCGCAGCTTTAGGAGGGTTGGCTATTCAAGAAAAAAATTTACACACTCAAATTAAAGAATTAAGAGAGCAACTTATTAATAATCAATTATTAAATCACATTAACAACAAGTAATACTAGTAAAATGACCAATAAAAAACCATCTCAAGACCAAATCAATGCAGCATTATGGAATGCTTGCGACACCTTTAGAGGGGCATTCGACTCTTCCGAATACAAAAACTACATCCTGGTATTTATGTTTATTAAATATTTAAGTGATGTCTGGGAAGACCATTATCAGGAATACAAAATACTATATGGTGACAATGAAGAACTCATTCAGCGTAAGTTGGGTAGAGAGCGTTTTATTCTGCCTAAAAACTGCACCTTTAAATTTATTTATGAGAACAGGGACAATCAAGACATAGGAGGTATTATAGATAAGGTGCTTGGTCAAATAGAAGAGCAAAATATAGAAAAGTTAGATGGGGTTTTTCGTAACATCAGTTTTAATTCAGATAAGTTAGGGCAAACGAGAGACCGCAACCGTCGTTTAAAAAACTTAATTAACGACTTTGTGCAACCGGTATTGGATTTCCGTCCATCACTATGGGATGGTAAACAAGACATTTTGGGGGAGGCTTATATGTACTTGCTAGAAAAATTTGCTTCGGGGGCTGGCAAAAAAGGTGGTGAATTTTTTACGCCTAAAGAAGTGTCAAGCCTTTTGGCAAAATTAGTCAATCCTAAAGAAGGCGATCGTATTTGCGATCCTACCTGCGGGTCCGCATCATTATTGATTAAAGTGGCAGAAGAAGTTAAGGATAGTGAGGGCAATCCAACCAATAATTTTGCACTCTATGGTCAAGAATCTAACGGAGATACCTGGGCATTAAGTAAAATGAATTGCTTTTTACATAGTATGGACTCGGCCCAAATTGAGTGGTGTGATACCATTAATAATCCAAAACTTATCGAGAACGATAGCTTGATGAAGTTTGATGTAGTTGTTGCAAATCCACCATTCAGTTTAGATAAATGGGGACACGAAAATGCAGAAACAGACCGCTACAAACGCTTTTTAAGAGGTATCCCACCAAAATCAAAAGGCGATTATGCATTTATCTTGCACATGATAGAAACCGCATTACCAACAGGTAAAGTAGGGGTTATTGTGCCTCATGGTGTGTTGTTTAGAGGTAGTGCCGAAGGTAAAATTCGTCAAAACTTAATTGAAGAAAACCTTTTGGAAGCGGTTATTGGCCTACCATCAAATCTCTTTTTTGGAACCGGCATTCCGGCAGCCATTTTAATCTTTAACAAGGCAAAAACAACAGATAGAGTCCTGTTTATTGATGCTAGTAAAGACTATCAAGATGGCAAAAAGCAAAATATCCTACGTAAAAAAGACATTAATAAAATTGTTGAAACTTTTAAACAGTTTACTGAAATTGAAAAATACAGCCATTTGGCAACATTAGATGAAATTGCTGAAAACGATTTCAATCTCAATATCCCACGTTATGTAGACACCTTTGAAGAAGAAGAACCTGTAGATATTGCAGCAACACAGCAAGAAATTGAAAGATTGGAAAATGAGTTGGTAAAAGTGCGTGCTCAAATGGATAATTATTTAAAAGAACTAGGACTGTAATGACGCACAAAACCGACACAACACCGACAAAAGTCCACCAAGATTCCAAATTGGGAGCAATTCCTGATGGATGGTCAGTGCTCAAAATTAGTGAGGTGTTTCAGTTTATAAATACAACCTCATTTTCGCGTGACCAGCTCAATTATGATGAAGAGAGCGAGCTGTATTATATCCATTACGGAGATATTCATGCCACATATAAAAAGCCATTATTGGATTTTGAAATTGAAATCAAGGTGCCAAAATTAAACAGTAATGTGGTATTGCCAAACAGTATTCAATATTTAAAAGATGGCGATGTAATTATCGCAGATGCTTCGGAAGATTATGACGGTGTGGGAGAAGCTATTGAAATTAAAAACTTAAATGGTAAAGTGGCCATAAGTGGGTTGCACACCTTTGCGTTAAGAGATGTAGATAATAAAACAGTGGCAGGGTTTAGAACCTACATTTTTAAAAATCCAAATGTAAAAAAGGCTTTAAAAACAATTGCGACAGGCAGTAAAGTGTATGGTATCTCGAAAGGAAACATACAAAAGTTTAAAATTGTATTACCTACCCTACCAGAACAACAAAAAATAGCTCAAATCCTGGCCACTTGGGATATAGCCATAAATAAGCAAGAAGCTTTAATAGCAGAAAAGCAGCTACAAAAAAAGGCGCTCATGCAACAATTGTTAACTGGTAAAATGAGGTTTACCGGATTTGAGGAGGAGTGGGAAGAAAAAAAGTTAGGTGATTTAGGGAATACCTATTCAGGTTTATCCGGAAAAACTAAAGAAGACTTTGGAAGTGGTAAGCCTTATATACCCTACATGAACATTTTTAAAAACTCAATTATTGATCACACTTATTTTGATTATGTAAATGTAAATAATGGTGAAAAACAGAATAGAACTAAATATGGAGATATATTCTTTACCATTTCTTCGGAAACACCCGACGAAGTAGGAATGGCTTCCGTTCTATTATCAAATATAGATGAACTTTATTTAAATAGTTTTTGTTTTGGGTTTAGATTAAATGATTTTGAAACATTATTGCCTGAATTTGCAGCTTATTATTTAAGAGGAGTTTTATTTAGAAAAGAAATGTCCAAAGCCGCACAAGGTGCCACTAGGTTTAATTTGTCTAAAGGAAATGTTACAAAGGTTGTATTGCTTTTGCCAAGTATAGAAGAACAACAAAAAATAGCAGAAGTAATAACAGCTACAGATAACGAGATAACGGCCTTACAACAACAATTGCAAAAACTAAAAACACAAAAACAAGGCTTGATGCAGCAGTTGCTAACGGGTAAAATTAGAGTGAAAAATTAGTATATGGAAGAAATTAAAGAAATAGAACAGTCTAGGCATGTATTGTCAAGATTCGACCACTACATAGAAGGGGCCAATAGCAAAGGCAACTTTCTATTAGCATTTAGTGCTTTTTTGTTTGGTTTTATTGTAACCAGTTTTAACACAATTGTAGAATTTAATAATTCAGACGCAAAAAACTGGACAATAGGTTTACTGGTCACAATTTTAATTGTGGGGTTAGTAAGTATTGCGTTTACGATTGCAGCAGTATTTCCATTTTTAAAAACAAACAATTCAAGCAGTAAAAAATACCATTCATTGGTCTTTTTTAATTCAATTGCAGATATGGAGGAAGACAACTTTCTAAAGCAATATAAGAACCAAAAAGATAAAAAAGCTTGTAAAGATATGGCTAAACAAATTTACGCCATATCGAAAGGCTTAAAAACCAAATATTTCAGAATTAGTTGGGCAATCAGATTAGTGTTTGCCCAATTAGCTCTGCTTTTACTAATTATAATAATCAAGGTAGTATGAGTTTATTTAAAAATTATAAATCAGGTATTGAAAGTGTGTTGAGTAGATCTGGGCAAACACTTCAAAAAGGACTAAATTCACCTTATATATTACTGAATGAAAGTAGAAAAACTTTTTCTTCAGTTCCTGCAACCATTGAGCCTAATTCCAAAACCATTCTGGAGTTTGATTCTGGTCAATTGCAAAAGTACTTTGGACCAAATAAATATTCATTTGACAATGTTACTATTGGCAATCATCCAGATTTTGAATATTTAGCTGAAAATCAAATGCTAAAACATCATTGTGTGTCTATGTTCATTGACATAAAAGGCTCTACAAGATTAGCTTTAAAATATTCGTTAGAAGAAGTAAGATTGATCAAAGATACCTTATTAACGCTTTGTATAAACGTTGTAAGTCATTTTGGTGGTCATGTTCATCGTTTACAGGGTGATGCCGCTTTTGTACAATTTGTAAGAAAAGATTCAAATCCTAGCGATAGCATTATTAATGCGTTAAACGCTGCAAGTGTTTTATGTCAAGCGGTGTCCGAGGATTTATCTTCTGCATTTGTTAGTTATGGTTTAGACCCAATTAAAATAAGAGTAGGTATTGATTATGGTTCTGATGAAGAAGTAATGTGGTCGCATTACGGTATTGCAAACTGTAATGAATTAACAACAACAAGTTTACATACCGATTTAGCAGCAAAACTGCAACACAAAGCTTCAGTAAATTCAATTAGAATTGGTAAAAATTTAGTGGATGCAATTGAAATGAAAGAAGAGTATATTTCTACGCCAAGAGTTATTAAAAATGGTGAGTATGTAGATGACCGCTACATTATTCAATCACCAGATTTTAATTATCGCCAATTCGATTTTAACTGGAAAAAGTATTTAAACAGCTTTTCTTTTTATAAGCAAAATGGTAACGGAAAGCTTGAAATTATTGATAATCCATTCACATTAAAAGCGACGGTTTATAAACCAGAGCAAGAGCACAACGGTTCGCAATATTTTGAAAATAATTATGCGATTCTTAAAGGCAGGCTAATCAAGTATCAATTAATGTTTAATCATTCACAATATTACAGAAAGTATTATGAGACAATTACTTGGGAAGCATATAATTATGGAGCCGATGCAATAAAAGCTAAAGACGAACATCATGATTTTGAAAAAAAATTTGTAAATGAAACTTATTGTATTGCTCATGCAGGTTATCATGGAAATCATTACTTAAAATGTACTATTAACCGAGAGCATTCAGGTAACATCGTATTGAAATTCCCTATCTATGTAGATGATGAGTGGGATAGCGAAATAGATATAAAAAGTTTGTTGAATTAAAAAATTAAAAGCAATGCCAAGAAAAGAAAGACACGTAGTACCTAATCCAGATGGTGGTTGGGACTCAAAAAGAGAAAAAGCCCAAAGAGCCTCAAAGCACTTTGAGACAAAAAAGGAAGCAATGGATTGGAGCCGTCAAAAAAGTAGGTCAGAAAGTTCAGAATTAATACCACATAAACGTAACGGTAGAATCCAAAACCCAGACAGTCATGGTAATGACCCTAACCCACCTAAAGACAAGAATTAATGAACATACAGTTAGAACAACTATATGGCATCTGGAGACATGAGCACGATGGTGTAATTACAGATTTTAATGTTAGAGTCTATAACGAACGGCATCATACAGGTCTTTCCTTATTTACAGTTTATAGATGGACGGATGAGGGTTCTGAAATAATTTATGAGTGGCATGGAGTTCCGGAAATAATAAATTATCCAGACCAGATTTCAGATATTAATTTACATCATTTAATATCAACCGAAGAAAACCTAACATATCAAAATCTAAAAATTTGGCACTTTACCAATAAGCTAATGATATTGGAATTTGGTGATGGTTCAAGAGTAGAATTTCAGAAATTAGGAACTTAAATGTAATAGCATGCAAAATATATTTATAGACGAAAGTTGCCATTTAGAACACGATAACATTCCAATTATGTGTATTGGGTATATTAAAGTACCGCAAAACCAATATACACAATTAAAGGAGCGTTTTGAAGCTTTAAAATTGGAATACCATACCCCAATGGAGCTAAAATGGAATAAGTTTTCTAATAGCAGAATACCGTTTTATAAAGCTTTAGTAGATTATTTTTTCAATAACCCTTTAGAGTTCAGATGTATTTTGGTAAAATACAAAGACCGCCTAAACCATGACGATTATAATAGCGGGTCTCATGATAATTTTTATTACAAGCTTATCTACTTTTTACTAAAAACAAATCCATCAGAGGAACAGTATAGAGTATACCTAGATATTAAAGATATGCGTGGTAAGGAAAAACTAAATAAAATACACGAGGTCTTTACACAGTATTACAAAGGAGAATCCCCTTTTACCCATTTACAACACATTAGGTCTCACGACAACGTGTTCATTCAATTGGTAGACTTTTTTATAGGTGCAATAACCTATAAAACAAGAATGAAATCAAACCCAGAATTGAATCATGCTGGCAGATTAGAGTTTATTGAATATTTAGAGGAAGCTTCTGGGTTTTCTTTAGACGAAGGTACTGTACCATGGGAAACCAAATTCAACATCTTCGATCATCAACCCAAAAAAAGTGAATAGATGGAGTTGCATGAGCTAGATGAGTTAATAATAGGCTTGGGTATTGAGCCAACTGATGAAGAATTGGAAGAATTGTGTGAAGCTTTTGAAAACGATTTTGTAAATAACCCATTTACAGTAAACGGTTTAAACGTTAAAGTGATTTCGCATAATTCCAAAGTTGATGGTTTTGAAGAGTACCCAGAAACGTTTGTCCATTTAATAACACGTAAAAGTAAAAGTGGTCATAGGGTTTTTGATAGAAACAGGGCAAACAGAGTGCATTGGATAAAATGTATTCTACAAAATCGTGACGAAGAAGAAGTTTTATGTTTTAAGCATATAGAAGGTAATGGCGCAATTAGAGATTACTATTGGTATGAAGCAGAAGATTTTTTAGTGATTATGGAAGAGGTAACCCCTGATTATATAATAATAACGAGTTTTTATATAGACGATAATTACAATAGAAACTATTACAGAAAGAAATATGAAGCATACCTTAAAAATCAGGCATAAAAAAACCGCAAATTACGGTATTGCGGTCAACCAGATCCTTTTCCCTTTGGGAAATGATAGTACAAATATAAACCTTTTTTTCGATTTACATAATATATATTGCAATAAACATACCAAAACAGAGAAAATAAAGGAGCAAATCAATTCCCCAAAAAATAATAAAGTTTCCCCAAAAACAAGTACTAGAGTTAGAGCTGTAATAAAAGAGTTAACTAATGACAATAGTGTTTTTGTAGGTTTTATAAGGGCTTTAAAGAAATTTTAAATAAATAATAAGAATGTTTAGAACAAGTTTCAATTCTCCAAAAACCAAATCAATTCCCCAAAAACAGATGCTAATTCCCCAAAAAGAAAAATAAAAGAATAGAAAGAATGGCAGCAAATTATAACGAGTTTCAAGATTCCCAATTACCAGCACTAAAGTTGCTCCAAAGATTAAATTGGCAATACATCACACCAGAGCAAGCGTTTCAAGCGAGGGGCGAATTGTTGTCTAATGTCATTTTAAACAATATCCTCGCAGAACAATTGCACACAATTAACCATTTTGAATATAAAGGGGAAAGCTATAAATTCTCAACAGGTAGCGTACAAGGTGCTATAAATGCGCTAAAAAGTGTGCCTATTGAAGGTGTGGTAAGAACAAACGAACACGTATATGATTTGCTAACCTTGGGTAAAAGTTTTAATGAGACTGTAAGGGGAGACCGTAAAGCCTACACTATGAAATTCATTGATTGGCAAAACCCAGAAAATAATGTTTATCATGTAACGGATGAGTTTGTGGTAGAAGGTCAAAAAGGAAAGCGTCGTCCGGATATTGTGTTGTTTGTAAATGGAATTCCGTTTGTAGTTATCGAAAATAAAAGAAGAGACAAAAACTTATCTATAGAAGAAGCCATTTCTCAAAACATAGGTAATCAAAAAGAGGACGGTATTCCTAAACTCTTCTATTATGCACAAATTCTAATGGCAGTTCAACCCAATGTAGCTAAATATGCAGTTACAGGTACAGACGCCAAATTTTGGGCAGTTTGGAAAGAGGATGTAGAAAATGAGGTTCAAAAACTACTTAAGCGCACAATCAATAACACACAACCTGAAAATAGGTTGGTAACTGAACAGGACAAAGCATTATATGCACTTTGCCAACCAGAGCGTTTACTCGATATGGTGTATAAATATGTAGTGTTCGATGGTCCAGATAAAAAAATATGTCGCTATCAACAATACTTTGCAGTCCAGGAAACCATTTATAGAGTAAAGCAACGCAACAAAGAGGGGAATCGTAAAGGTGGTGTCATTTGGCATACTACAGGGAGTGGTAAATCATTAACCATGGTCATGCTATCAAAAGCATTAGCATTAGAGGAATCTATTGAAAATCCTAGAGTTATTATTGTTACAGACCGTATTAGTTTAGATAAACAAATATTTAAAACCTTTGTCAACTGTGGTAAGAGTGTTAAAAAGGCGAAAAGTGGAAGCAACCTTATGGAGCTGCTACAAGACAAAGGAAGCGAAATTATAACCACCATTATCGATAAGTTTAATATCGCATCAAACAGAGTAACCTTTAAAGACGAATCGCAAAACATTTTTGTACTGGTAGATGAAAGTCACCGTAGTCAATATGGTAGCGCTCATGCCAATATGAAACGTATTGTACCTAATGCATCTTACATTGGTTTTACAGGAACACCATTAATGAGATCAGAAAAGAACACCTCAAAAAAGTTTGGTGGCTTTATCCATAAATACACCATAGACCAAGCGGTTAAGGATGGTGCTATATTACCGCTCTTATATGAAGGACGTTCGGCAAAATTATCGATTAACAAAGCGCAGATAGATAAAGGGTTTGAAAGACTTTCTGAAAATTTAAGTGAAGAAGCACAAAAAGATTTGAAGAAGAAATTTTCATCAATCACTAAAATCTTTGAATCAGAACATGTAGTGAATGAAATCGCCTATGACATTTCAAATCACTACACGCAAAACTGGCAAGGTCATGGCTTTAAAGCCCAATTGGCAGTACCTAAAATTGATACAGCCATTAAATATCAAAAGTACTTTGAAGCCCAATTAGACCCAACATTAAAAATCAATACCAAAGTGGTATTTACACCACCAGATAGTAGACAAGATAATGACGATATTTGGTCAGAAAGCAGTAATGAATCTAGAAACTACTGGGGACAACTCATGAAGAAGTATGGAAATCAGGAGGAATATGAGAGCTGGGTAATTGATAAGTTTAACGACAGATCTCAAGAAGTAGAATTGATAATAGTGGTCAAAAAACTATTAACAGGTTTTGATGCACCCAGAAATACGGTGCTTTATTTGGCAAGACCATTAGTAGCCCATAATTTATTGCAAGCCATAGCTAGGGTAAATAGATTGTTCAAAGATAAAGAACATGGCCACATCATTGATTATGTTGGTGTATTAGGTAAATTGGATGAAGCATTAACAGAGTATAGTGCATTGGAAGATTTTGATCAGGATGATTTAATAAATGCTCTGGTCGATATCAAAGAAGAGGTGCGTAAAGTACCTGTCAGACATGCGGAAGTAGTCGAAATATTTAATGAAGTCTATAATAAGAGTGACATTGAAGCATTGGAACGTCATCTAGCCGAAAAAGACATACGTGACGAGTTTTATGAGAAATTGTCCAATTTCGCAAAAACACTACAAACAGCTTTGGCATCCAATGAGTTTTACCAGGAATTTACAACACAACAAATTGGATATTATAAAAGCGAATTAAAAAAATATCACAGTTTAAGGGTTTCAGTACAGTTTCGGTATGCAGAAGTTGTGTCCTATAAAGAATATGAACCAAGAATAAAAAAATTATTGGATACCTATATTGATGCAGACCATGTTGAGGTTTTAACATCCGACCTAAACATTTTTGATAAGCAGAAAGTGGAAGAAGCTTTAGAAACCTACGGAAAATCTCCTGCTTCAAAAGCTGATTTTATTGCACATCAAATGAAAAAGATCATTACAGAGTACATGGAGAAAGATGAAGCGTTCTACAAAAAGTTTTCAGATTTAATTGAAAAAACGATACAAGACTTTAATGAAGGTAGAATTGATGAAGCAAAATATCTAAAAACAATATTAAAAGCAAGAACCGATTTACACCAAGGATATCAAGAAGGGATTCCTGAAGTTTTATTGCATAAGCCGGAAGCCAGAGCATTTTTCGGAGTTTTAAATGCAGTATTAACCAATAAACACGATGAAAAACGAGTAAATGAAATAGCCGATAATTTGGCAGAGGTCTCTGTATCAATTTCGAAAATAGTGGAAGAATTAACCATCAGAGATTGGAAACGAAATCTAGATGTTCAAAGGCAAATGGAAAATGATATTGAAGACTATTTAATGAGCCATCGTAAAGCTTTAGGTTTGGAAATTACATTCGATGAAATCGATAGTGTACTGGAGAAGTGTTTAAAAGTGGCCAAAAACAATTTCTAATGCATTCCATAAATTACGGTACAAAAGAATTATTTTTTGAACTAAAGCAATCCAACAGAAAATCCCTGTCTATTGAAGTCTATCCCGACAATTCAATTAAGGTGCTGGCTCCTCAAAAATCAAATTTGGCAGAGATTAAAAAAGTAGTTTTAAAAAAATCGAGATGGATTATAAAGCAGCAAAACTATTTCGAACAATTTTTACCTAAAACACCGGAACGTGAATATGTTTCTGGTGAAACACATTATTATTTAGGTAAAGGATATTTATTAAAAATAAGACCAGGTACAGAAAATAAAGTAAAATTAAAAGGAGGATATCTTAATCTTGAATATCGAAGTGATAATCCACAGCAAACAGCTAAAAACCTTTTAGCTAAATGGTATTATGAAAACGCGGAAAAAAAATTTCTTGCTATTTCAAATAAGGTATTCTTACAATTCAAAGAATTTGATTTAGAAAAATCAAACCTTGAAATAAAGCGAATGTCAAAACGCTGGGGAAGTTGTCACAAAAATGGGAAAATAATTATCAATCCAGAAATTATTAAAGCCCCAACAAAATGTATTGAATATGTGATTACGCACGAAATGTGCCATTTGGTCCAATTCAATCATAATAAAAAATTCTACAATCTATTATCTCAAAAGATGCCAAATTGGGAAAAATGGAAAAATAGATTAGAACAAAACCTATCATAAATCCCCACAACCCAAAACCCAGATTGTTGCCGAAGGCAAAAAGCCCCTGTGTTTTGTGTTGTTCCCCGCGCCACACTTCTATAGCGTTTAAATTCCCCTGCGATTGCAGCACATTACTTTTTTGTTTTATGCTATTATTTATTAAGGGTCAAAACAAAAAAGTAAAGAGCTGCACCCCAGCAAAAAGCTATTAATTTAAACGCTATCCCAAGCTATTTTACATAATGCGTAGTTATGGTACCTCCTCGCACCACCAATGGCGTAGCCATAACTGACATTATGTAAAATATCCGCTTTCCCAACGCTCAAATTAGAACTTCAATTAAAATTTTGAACACATGGGATGAAAATCCTTTTGCCACTTTTCCCCACCACCCTTTCAAAGGTGTAGGTTCCGGCAATTATAAATGTGTCCATGTGCCTGCGGTAGGCAACCCTCATTCCGTCGCAGCCCTCCGGGAGCTCCTCCATTCGGTTCACCCACCTCGCCACCGCGCATAATCAAAGCGCATTATTCCATAATGCACTTTCATTATCTTTTCCTGGCACACACATTCATAATTACCTCCACCTACGTCACTTTGCCCCAAAAAGAGGAAAAAATTTCAGAAATAAAAAAATAAAAAAGGAAAGCAAATTAGCTGGCTCCTCTGCCCACCGCTCCATGCTATAAAGGTCAGGCCCTTCGGGTTTTGAAAAAAATCTCCACCGGGCGGAACGTTAAGAAAATGTCCTGTGGACATTTTTAGTGAACGAGCCAGAATGCGCATTGGCATAATCATCTTATTGCTCCGGTAGTATTTTTTCCAAAAACCTTGACAGCATGTTCCACGCCATCTAAAAAAGTGCTTTCTTTTTTATTGTTTTCTTTTAAAAAATTATGGGCGCGATGCGTAGCGAGCGATTGAGCGTAGCGATATACTAATTTTAATTTGGATAGCTATGCAAACTTTTGAAATCAAGACCCACCAACGTGGAAAAACCTACAGCAAACACCATTTTTTCATCCTCAACAAAGGGCTCAACAGCGGCAAACCGATGACCGCACCCTGTGCTAACTGTTTTGTAGTTTCAACCGAAACAATCGAACAAAAAGAAGCCCTCTTTCACTTGTCAATGATGCTTTTGGAGAGCAAATGTTACCGCATGTATATAAAAGGTACGGTCATACCCTTTATCTACCTCGAAGATGTCAAAAAACTACTGGAAAACAATACAAAATACCTCAACGAGGGCGATTTCCAAACCAAACTGGAAACCCTTAAAAAAGTGGAAACACTGGAGCTCCTGTTCCAAAATAAACTAAAGGCAACAAAGGAATTAAAATCGGTCCTGTTGAGGTCCTTCAAATTGGATAAATAAGAAATAAGAAAAGCCCGGGAAGTTCCTGGGCTTTTCTGATTACCTAAATTTCTTAAAAAACTTGACCAAGGTCTTGAACAGCACCGAGGCCAGAAAACTGACCAATGCCCCAACAAACGCCATGACCATGGTAACAAATAGATCATGGGGTGGAATATTGGGAATAATGCCAAATACAGTACCTCCAATAATGCATGCCTTTTCGTTGAAATTAAACTGCATCGGTGTTACTCTTCTTCGTCGGGTTTTTCCTCTGGAGCTTCATCACTTTGCACAACAGCTTGGCTTACTGCCGTGGCCACGGTCCCGGCAACGGCCATATAAGTAGCTACAGTGACCACAATGGCGGGTAAACCGATCGGAGCGGCAATGATGACACCGCCTGCAGTAGCTAGGGCAATGCCAATATTTCTTAAAGTTCTAAAGAATTTTGGGGTCGGTTGTTTCAAACGTTCTAATATCGTCATGATTTACGGATTTAATGGTTAATAATATTTTTTCTTTTCGGTCTTGGGCCTGATACACCAAAGACAACAGTTTTTGCAATGCGGGTTTCGATTGTGTGCCTTTACCCAAGCCACCCACATAAGACACAGGGGCGATACAGCCTTCCAGTTCCTTCAAGGCATCATTGGCAGCGTGTATGAGGATCAAGCCCCGTTTTTTGACATCCTTGACCAATAGATGGTGGTTGAACTTTTTGGAAAAACGTGGTTCAATTTCATAAACCCCTTCCGGAATGCACGAAATGAACCTCTTGTTGTCGTTCCATGGCAATTCAATGGTATGGCACAAATAGGATTCAGAGCAAAAGAGAGTACCATTGGTACCCTCTTTAAAATAGGCTCTCTCAAGCGTTAACTCCATGGTTAAGGAGTGTCAACAATGACGACGGCCAAAGCGTTGTAAGCACCGTTCTTAAGGGCGTACATTTGTCCGTTGACCTCTTGATAGAACTCAATGCCCAACACCTGTACCACCTTAAGCAACGAGTTAGCCGTTACAGAAGCGGTCAATACAATCGCAGCAGTGTCAGCAGCTGAATAAGGAAGAATGGCAGTCTCATCACTTTCAAAGGTTGAGATCTCATTTTCAAAATCCAATTCAGATGCCCCCATCACCACCTTAAAGTGTGTAGTTCCCGAAGGAGCTGCAATCCTTAAAGTAGGAGAGAAGGGGTCAAGGTTCAACGTTGCATCCCCGGACACACGGTCAAAGGCGTTCACAAAAGGAGCAAATAGAGTCGTTCCCAACTTTCCGTTGAGGTTGAACTCAAAGCCAAGCAAAAGATCTAAATTGCCATCTGTCAAGGTCCTTAGACCTCTCTCATTGACGGCATCGGTCTTGACGATGGCCAATAGATCCTTGGTCAATCGACTTGTCAAACGTTTATCTGATGCATTCTGCAACAGAATACGAAGTGCGTTCCGTAAAAGCTTGCCACCTTTACCGGCACGCCCAAATTCAGATCCGTTTTCACGGGTCCTCACAAAGGCTGGGTCATTGGCGATACGATTCGCATCGACACCACCTTTTTCACGGGCCAGATGGCCATCAGTGGTTTTGTAAAAGGAAATATCCCCGATAGTTCCTTTCAGTTTAATAATTCCGGTTTGTCTTGCCATAATAATTCATTTTTTGATTAATGGAACAAAGCAACAAACTTCATGTTGGTAAATAAAAAATCCCATTCCGATAGAAGACACCCATACCGATTTTGCCATTAAATCCACTAATGGTTCTATATTTGTATGCAGTATAGCATAGCCTAGGATAAAGCATATATAAAGCATCATGAACACCAAAAGGGCATGTATCTATCCAAAAGATATCCAACTCATAACGGGTAGGAGTGAACGCTATGGCAGAAAGCTATTAAATGACATTAGAGTTCATTTTGACAAGCAACCCTATCAATTTATCACAGTAGAAGAATTCGCAGAATACAGTGGGATTAAAGAAGAAATTATTATAAAATATTTAGGCTAAGTACATAGTATTTGGTATGATTTATATTGTTTTAAAACTCTAAAAGCCCTATCTTTACAATAAGACAGATATGCAAATTACGTTAATGCAAATCAACGGATAAGTTTACAATTCGGTCAACAGATTTTACAAGATATACGTTAACCTCGATAAACACTCACATTAGAGTAAAGGGTTTGAATCCCGCCGAGGTCACTAAGTAAACTTGTAAAAAGTTACAAAACCGTGCAAATCCTATGATATGCACGGTTTCTTGGTTTTTAGACTATCATTTAAATTGATTTGATTTGATATGAAAAGGTCATAAACCGTCAACAAAAATTTAGACCGTCAACATTGTTGACGATTTGAATTGTGAACACATAAGCTGATACTCAGTATAGTTGATTTGATTTTCGTCTTTACTAATGTTTAATTTAAAAGACAAGCAACTATGAGAGCATCAAACACATTTGCAATCCTTTTTTGGGCGTACTCTTCTCGTGCCAAGAACAATCTAACGGGTATGTACGTGAGAATTACCGTAAATGGAAAAAAAGCTAATATTAGCCTAAAGCAACAAGTTGATATTAGAACATGGAATTCAAAAAGGCAGAGAGCAAAAGGAAATAGTGAAACTTCCAGAGCTCTAAATTCGTATTTAGACCAAGTTCACTCTCAATTAGTAAAACTTTATCAAGATTTTAAATTTAAAGGAGAACTAATTACATCTGAGTTAATTAAAGCTGAGTATTTAGGAGAAAGTGATAATTTGGATAGGACGGTCATTGTGAGCCGCTTTCAGCGGATAAAAGTGAGCACAGCAATAACTTTATTGAAAACCCTTTTATAGCTTAGGTTAAAGAGTTTTTAATTGGTTCAAATTTTCCCGTTTTTACTGGTTCACTTTAACCGTTTTTTGCACCTAAAGTTACTTTTCTTTATCAGCAAGCAGTTTGTGCAAAAGTATTACAATTATTAGGCAAATAGATTAAAGTAAATCAAAGTACTACATTAAATATAAATTTAACAAAACATGGATATAGGTTTTTCTAATCTAAATCTAAAGGAACTACTTTAGCTTGGTTTTTTTAAACCCAATCATGATACGGTTTTTAAGGTCTTTTTTTTTCAATTCTTCTTCCAACTTTTTATATCTACTTATATCTTTAATGGTCACAACAGCTGCAACAACGTTATTTTTACTGTCCAGTATAGGTCTACCGCTTAATAGAACCCTCCGCTTTTCATTGGTTTCCAAATCTTTTAACAGGATATCTATATCATCTGTCACTTCACCGACCAAAGCGCGTTCGGCCGGAAGGTTTTGAACAGGATACGTAATTTTTCCATCGGGATATAAGACATCAAAATGATCAGAGAAATTAATGGGTATTTTGGAATCATCTTCAATTCTAAAAAGTTCATTAGCTATATGGTTAGCCAAGATAACTTGCCTATTGGGATTGGCCACAATAACGCCATCACTAATATTTTCAAGAATCATATTGAGTTTTTGTTGATTTTCAAATAACTCATTTAGGGCTTTCTCTTCATCTGCTTCAAGTTTACGTTCTTCAGTGATGTCTCTCACAATAGCATATAATGTTCCGGTATTTACATCGGCAGTAGCGTTCCAGGACAGCCATTTGATAGAGCCATCTTTACATACCCATCTGTTGTTAAAATTAATCAGGTTGTTTCCTGCTTCTAGCTTTTCAATTTCCTTTTTTGTTGTTGATATATCCTCAGGAAAAATAAAGGCTTCAAATGGTTTTTCTAAAAGTTCAGGGACACTATATCCTAAAATCTTGCTCAATGAAGGATTAATTTTAACAAATCTGTCTTGTGAGGCAATGACCAAGCTATCTATTGACAAATTAAAAAACGTATCGGCAGCTTTTAATGATTGCTCTACTTTCTTTCTGTCGGTAATGTCAGTTGAAATGTTACCAATGGCATAGGCTCTGTTTGAGGCATCAAATAATGGGAATTTAACAGATAAATAAGTATGAAGGCCATCTGGTTGTTCCAACGTTTCCTCTATATGTATTTCCTTGCCCGCTTTTATGGCCTCTAAATCTGAACTACGATAAGTATCTGCAATTTCCTTTGGCAAAAACTCATGATTGGTTTTCCCAATCAGGTCTTTCTCTTTTGACTGAAAAAGCAATTGGTATTGTTTATTTACCAAGATATATTCGCCATTTAATTTTTTAACAGAAATAGGGTTGGTTGTATTGTCAATTATAGACTGTAATATATTCTTGTTTTTCAATAATTCCCGTTGATAAACCTTATTTGATTTCAGCTGCGCTTTGAGGATTAAAAACACAACCGTCAACATCCCTAACGAAAGCACTATTAATACCAATGAAACCCAATCCAGTGTAGTTTTGTTAGCTTGGAACATTTGGCTCCAATAAATGAGCCCAAGTGCCAAAATTGCCGAGAGATTAATAATAAAACCCAGCGTGATTTTTGTTTCAAATGAGATTTTCATTGTCAATGTGTTTCAACTGGAAAGCATAGAAAACCCTAATTTCAGGATTTACTAGGTTTACCTCTTTTAATCTGGTTAAGAATGTAGGTCTTACAATTGTAAAGCCATTATATTTTTTAATCCTACTACACGGTGTCAGCACAAACCTATTACAGTAAGCTTTTTTGTTTCTTTTGGTTAATTATACCTTTAATTAATGAAAAGATTTCTTTTTTAATAGCTCTGTGTTTTTTTTGAAAATTACTGACATCAATGATAAGGCTTAAATGATCCCTTTTGTAGGCTTCTTCTTCCTTTATTTGGTCTATGCCATCCACTAAAATTTCCAAGGCCCTTTCATGCATTCTAACCGTTTTAAGAATATCTTCCGTTTCTTTTTCAAATGTCTTTAACTCATCAATGACTTCCTTGCTTTTTTTAAAATGCTTTGAGTCTATAAGTTGAAGGGTATATGACTTGATCAAATCATTAAAAAACAATTGTTCATCCTTGATGAATTCTATTTCGGATAACCAATTAAGAGATGTTTTGTGAATCATGTCCGGACTAAGCCATTCTTGATATTTGGCTTTTGATTTTTCTGTTTTCATATCATTCGTTTTTAGAATTAAAAAAAAGCAGAAAGCTACTTTTTAATGATTTATAACTTTCTGCTCTTAAAAGAAATTAAATAACCTCAATGACTTTTTTTGGGTGTTCTTTTTCAATGACTTCTTCTTTTTTCAGAAGTTTAACTTTTAAAATGCCATTTTTATAAGACGCTTTTACCTCTTGGTCTAAATCAACAGAAGGTGGAAGCATCATAGAGCGTTTAAAGGATTTATAGCTAAACTCTTTTCTGGAATAGTTGTTTTCCTTTTCTTCATTTTCAATTTCTCTTTCACCACAAACATGAAGGACATCTTCTTCTATATCAACTTCAAAATCTTTTTTGTTAAATCCAGGAACGGCTAACTCAATTTCAAAATCTTCTTTGTGTTCTTTGATGTTCATAGCTGGCATGAGACTATCATCTTCAAAAAAATCATCTTTAAAAACATCATCAAATCGCAACAAATTGTTTAAATCTTCAAAATCAGTTCTAAACAACCGGCTGCCCCAAGGTTTTAAAAAACTATTGCTCCAAGGTGTTAATAACCTGTTTTCAAAAGGAGATAATTCGTTTCTTCTTCTGCGTTTTGTTAGTGTTGTCATGATATTAATGTTTTAAATTAGACTTGTTTTATTATGATACTAATGTATTTTGCAAACCTATTTTTTGCAATGATTGAAATCAGCGTACTTAATTAATTCCCAACATCTTATTAACAACAATTATTCTTTCATCACACTTTGCATATATTGATAAAAACCAAACTTAAACTGTGAGATTTTGTCATTAAAATTGAACATTTCCTTCCCTGTCGCTTCATATTTATCCTTAAATAATTGAATATGACCATTGTCTTGTTCTTCTATGTTTTTTGTAATATGACTTAAATGTGACGTTATTTGATGAAATAATATCATTCGATCTTCTTCTAATTGACCAATATCATTTTTTAAATTGGATAAGGTTTCAAACAAATTCATGACCTGTGTTTTAAAAATTGGCCTATCTAGTATTGCTGTGTAAAATTGTAGCTCACTTTTTAAATCCTTTAGCCATACCAGATGTTTTGTTAAATTGTATTGAAATTCCTCCAAAGATTTAGCTCCCTTAAAACTTTTATAACCTTGTTGTGGTTCCATATATATTGTAGTTTAAAGATTAAATTATTTGAATATCAAATAGTTTGGGGACAACAACATTCCAATGATATGTGTCTATTATTTTCACGCGAAAGGCATCTAAAACTTGAGGTTCACCATGTATTAAAAACACATTTTCTGGAATGTTTTTAATATTACCCATCCAATTCAGTAAATCAATTTGATCAGCATGTGCAGACAGACTTTCTATACTTTTTATGGTAGCTTTAACAGGATAATATTTTCCAAAAAATTTAATTTCATGAGCCCCATCTTGCAATTGTCTTCCGCGCGTACCTTCTGCTTGATAGCCAACCAATAAAACCGTTGTTGATGGTTCATCTATCAATTGTTGCAAATAGGTTAGCACACGTCCACCGGTTACCATGCCACTGCCTGCAATAATTATTTTTGGTTGTTTGTTATCGATGGTTTCCCAGGTTTCTTTGTAAGATTCTATGATGGTCACATGATTGCACATAGCCTTGTAGTCTGAAACCGAAAGCTTATGCCATTTGGGAAATCGCTGAAAAAGACTCAGCACATTGGTCCCCATTGGGCTATCAATAATAATAGGAATGTTTGGTATGTTATTGGATTTGTATAGTTTCCATAAAATATACATGAGTGTTTGCAAGCGCTCTACCGCAAAACTAGGAATGATTAAATGCCCTCTATTATAAATGGTTTCTCTAATTAGTTTGGATAAAATTTCTTCAACATCCTCTTGCGGATGCAACTTATTGCCATAGGTGCTTTCAATAAATAAGTAATCTGCCAATTCCGGTTTTACAGGGTCATGTAATAAATAATCATTTTGCCTACCTATATCACCTGAAAAAACAAGCCGTTTTCCGTAAATATTCAAATCAATGTAAGTTGCCCCTAAAATATGTCCGTTATATTGAAACCGATAGGATATGTTTTCAGAAAGTGTTATCCATTCATCAATCATTTCTGTTTGAAACAAATCAATGGTTTTTTCTGCTTCAAATGTTGTATAAAAAGGCAAAGCGGGGTCATGCTTTGTATATTTCTCTTCATTGGCCCGGAGGGCTTCTTCCTCTTGAATTTTAGCACTATCCTTTAAAATAATTTCTGCTATGGCCAAGGTGGGTGCTGTGCCAATTATCTTGCCTTGAAATCCTTGCCTTAACAGTCTGGGCAAATATCCAACATGGTCCAGATGGCCATGCGTGAGCAATACCACATCAATACTTGTAACATCAACTGGGAGCTTAGCCCAATTGAGTTCCCTAAGTTCTTTTAACCCCTGAAACATGCCACAATCTATCAGTATATTTTTTTCTGGGGTTTCAATAAGAAATTTGGAACCTGTAACCGTACCGGCTGCGCCTAAAAAATGTATTTTAATTGTCTTTTTCACTAAAAAATGCATTTAAAAACGGCATAGCGTTTTTATTTCTTTTAATATTTTATCTTTTCTGGTTTCTGAAATCCCAAGATGATCTAAGTAAAACACATCGCCTATGAGCTCTCTGCAAAGCACAACATCCCTACTAAGCAAAAACTGTTTTTCTCTGTTGGTCAATAGTGTAGATACCGTAATGGGGTATAATCCCAAGCGGTCTATCCTATCTTTTAACGCGTTGTCCTTAGGATAATCCCAACTTAACAAATACAGATTGGCACATTTACCATATTGCAAGGCATCTTCTGTAAACCGTGTATTTGTAACCACCCAGCCGTTTGTGAGTATGGTTCCATTTTTTGGATTGGCGTTCCAATGTGCTTTGACATCGTTGTAGCGTGAATGAATGTAAAGCGGTATTTTGACATTGCAGTTAAGTCCTGGTTCATTATGGAATTTACATTCCACAATGGTCGTTTCATTGTTTTTGTGCGCAATCACATCTATTTCATGAGCCACACACTGCCCTTGCAATACTTGGTCAATGTCTGTTTTATATCCTGAATATTTCAAAATAGCTCCTATAAACCGTTCAAACGGAAACCCCGTGGGACCAAGTTCATAAATGGCTTTTTTTAGTTTGTATTTTGATGCCAAACAACTGTTGCTTTTTTTAAGCATTGTAAATGCCCTGTTGTAAATTTCCTTGGTGGAAATCCCTTCATACAACTCATTTTTAACAGTATTGATGATTTGATTGACCGTTTGATTGTTTGCACCAACACGCTTTAAAGATACCTTTAATTTATCCAGTGAAAACTTTACTTTCTCACCAGACGATTTAATGATATTGATGATATTTGTTTCCATTTTTTTAGAATCTAAAACCGTGAAAGCCAACAGAAAAGATAAACCAATTTTCAACTAAACAGGTTTTTTCCTCACTGCTATACCAAAAAATTCCTTGACCCAAGCTTTAATTTGATTTTCGGTCATACTATCAGCTTTTTGGACTCCTGTTATTTTAGCATGGATATCTTTAAAGTGCTCTTCTAATTCATTTTTGAATTTATTGCCAGTTTGGGCCGGCCCAAAAACAACAATGGCATCTGCATCTTGTATTTCAGAGACTATTTCCTTGAAATATGATTTGGTTTGATGCTTTTCCCGTTCCATATATTTATCTTCTGGAAGCGCATCTTGTGGGCTTCCTCTATAACCAAGACCAAATCCCCTTGATGGATGAAAATCTTCAATTTTAGATTTTATGGTCTTAATTATTTGATTTTCTTTTTCAAGTGTCACAATATGTGCTTGTTTTTTGTCTAACCAAATGCCTACTTTTTTCATTTTTTAAAACTTTAATTTCTTAAATCATGCATTACCAAAATGGGAACTTTGGATGTGTACCCAAGTTCTTTAACTAATGGGTTTGTTAATATACTTCCAAAAAAAGCATGTTTTCTATTGATAAAAGCCACCATATCACTATCCCTACTTTCTATAAAACAATTAATAGCATTTGAAATCTCAATGTTACTAAGTGCGTGAAAAGAATAGGCTATATCTTCAAAATATTCTTCCAAGAGCTTTTTATTATTAAGTTGGAGCTCATTTAATTTTTCTTCTTTTATAACATGCAAAACCTTAATAGAGGCATAGCAATTTTTAGCCAACTCTATCAAATAATTCAATTCACGCTTTTTAAAATGGGTTTTAAAGTCTGTTGGGAATACAATTTCTTTTGGCACATTATGCTTTGCCTGTTCTGGAACCACAATAACAGGACAGTTGCGTACCTTTTCCATAACATCTACGGCCACACCACCGAATGTTTTGGTTCTAGAATCTGTTTCGCCTTTGGTACCCATGACTATTATTTCTATATCCTTCTCATCAACAAAGAGTTTAATAGCCTCAACCGGATTATTGAATTTGGATACCACTTCAAAATGATGCTTTGGATTGGTATGTTTTGACAAGGTCAACATGTCCAAAACTTTAGCCAATCCGCTTTCAGATCTAAGCTTAGCTGTTTCATAAAGTTCACTTCCCGGTTCCATATTCAACAGACTATCAATAACATTACTGGTTGCGGAAAAGACATTTAAAATGTAAAAATCGCAGGCGTAATTTTTATATAATTCCTGTGCATAAACTAAGGCATGCCATGCGTTTTTAGAAAAATCTGTAGGTAACAATATTTTGCGTTTCATCTTTAAATAATTAACATTTTAAATTATAATTCAGCTTTAGGCAATGGAATGTGGCAACTTATTCTGGAACGACTAAAAACGGAACCATGGGTTGATACCCCATTTTTTTTATAACAGGTTCTTTTATGAGTTTTTCCAAAAAACCATGCTTATAATTAACCATAACCAGAATATCTATACCCAATTCTGTGACAAAATCTTTAATTTCGGTAGTTTTTTTGGCGTAATTGGGCATCCAGTGGAAACTATGCTCATAGTTTTGCAAAAAACTTTTTAAAACGATCAAATTATACTGTTGAAGTTCATCTAGAGACTCTTCAACATTAATATGAACCACTCTTATTTTAGCATTGTACAAATCTGCTAATTTTAATAATGGTTCTATTTCCTTCTCACTGTAAAAATGATCGAAATCTGTTGGGAAGGCTATTTGCTTTGGTTCTGTAAAATCAAATTCATCTGGCAAAATTAATACAGGACATGTTCTTACATTGTTTATAAGGTGAACGGTATTGGTTCCAAACAAAAATTCTTCAGCACCAGTTGCTCCGTGGGTTCCCATAATTATAAGCTCTATTTCATAGGTTTTAACAGCCATTTCTATGGCCGCATTTAAATCTTTTGTACTTATAATTACCTCAAACCTATGATTTGAATTAATATTGGATTTTTCAGCCATATCTTTCAATTCCAACAATTCTTTAAGGGCATTTTCTTTCATGATTTTCAACAGCTTGTTTGATAAGTTTGCCATAGTAGAACCTTCTACAGCTATTGAATTTAAAAGATGAAACACACAAGACTCATCTTTATAGAGCTTTAGTGCATATACAATGGCACTCCATGAGTTGTCTGAAAAATCCGTTGGTAATAAAATTCGCTTTTCCATGGTTTAAAATGTTTATGTTTTAGTGGAAGGAATTAGTAAAAAAGGAATGTTTAAATGGAAACCTATTTGATTGATGGTCGATTTGAAAAACAGGTTCTCAAAAAACGAATGTTTATTATTGATCATGACCAATAAATTAATACGGGTTTTCATTTGGAACTCCGTAATGGCTTCTTGAACGGATTCATGTGCAATACTATGGAATAAATAGGCCGTTTTATTTAAAAATGTTTCTAGCTTTTTTTTGCTCTTTTCTTGTTCTTCAGATAAATCATACCCAAAAGACACATTTAGGATATTAACCCTAGAGACATACAAAGACGTTATGTCCAGCAAGGGTTGTAGTTGAGTATTGGTGTAATTAATATCATAATCTGTTGGAAACAATATTTCATGTGGAGGTTCAAACGTAAAACTATCTGGAATAGCTAGAATAGGACATTTTATTTTTTTAAATACATGCACAGTATTGGAACCAAACAATACCTCTTTGACTCCCGTGGCGCCTTTAGTGCCCATAACAATATAATCTATGGATTTCTTTTTAACAACGTCTTCAATTTCTGGTATCAAAGTGTTGAAAACAGCCATGGTTTCAAAACTGTGTTTTGGGTTGTTATAATCCTTTTTAATCCTGTCTATTATGGTATCTAGCTCCATTAATGATAACTCATTCATAGGATCAGGTATATCAAATTCAGCAGGATTGCCCAGTACATATTCCACCTGATAAATTGCTGGTGTATAGGTATTCAATAAATAAAATTTACAAGTTTCGTTTTCAAATAATCGTAATGCATACTCTATGGCGTTCCATGAATTATTTGAAAAATCGGTAGGTAAAAGTATTTTTTTCATGATATCATTTGTTTAAATTTATAATTCGTCACGTCTCATATTTTGTAATGCCAAAAATGGAATGTCCAGATTTAAAGTTAATTTATCTATTGAAGACTTAAAAATGATGTTCTCTAAAAATGAATGTCGCGTATTGACCATGACCAGCATGTCAATATTATGGTCCTTAATATATTTATAGATGGTATTAACAATATCCTTGCTGTTTATAACTTTAAAATTGATAACACTTTTACATAGTGTTTCTTTAATGAAATTTTGATTATCCTCTTGTCGCATAGAGATTTTTTTGGCTTTTGAAATGTAAAGCATATCAATTACCGCCCTATATGGGGCCGCTATTTCACAAAGTAATTTTAACTCTCTTCGTTTATAGGGTATCAAATAATTTGTTGGAAACAGGATATGCTTTGGCTGTGTGTATTTATAGCCTTCAGGTATGGCCAGGACAGGGCATTGAACATATTTTATTATCTGAAGGGTGTGGCTGCCAAAAGTCAGGTTTTTATCGTTGGTTTTTCCACGAGTACCCATAACAATGATATCGATATTTTCTTCGTCCACAATCCTATCGACTTCATCCAAAAGAAGACTGTTTGATGAAACCACTTTATAGGTATGCCTAGGGTTTGGCGAGTACTCGTTGGCTTTTTTAAGTACTGCTTGCAGCTGCTCATTGGACTTTTTACCAACTTCATCCTTAGCCTTGTCCAAAGTCTCTCTGGTCAATGACGCTTCATCGGCATAAATTTCATCTTGATAAGCATGCATAAAGTAAAACTCACTGATTTCATACTTAAATAAATCAATGCCATAACGCAAAGCATTCATTGCGTTTTCAGAAAAATCAGTGGGAATTAAAATCTTTCTCATGGCTGTTATGTGGTTATGACTAAAATTAAATACTATACCATTCAATCACAATGATATATATCAGACAGAAACCTTTAGCAAGCCTCACTATTGTTCAGATTGCATTTTTGGATTACCTGGTTAATTTTGCTTCCGTACCTGTAAACAGTAATTCCTTTAAGTCTGTATTTCCATGCTGTCATAAAGATTCTTGAAATATCTTGTACAGTTGCATTCTCAGAAAGATTTATGGTTTTAGAAACGGCATTATCAGTATATTTTTGAAAAGCCCGTTGGTGCATCAAATGGTATTTCCAAGGAATTTCCATACTGGTCTTAAAAATTGATTTTACAGACTGCGGAACCGATTTTGTGTTTTGAATGCTACCTGTTTTTAAAATTGTTTTTTTTAGTTTATCATTCCATACATTTGATTGCTTCATTTTTTGAATAAAAAGTTTGTTTATTTCAGTTTGTTTTTTGTTTCCTAAAATTCCTATACGGTCATAAGCCATTGCAAATAGAGGCTCAATAGAATATGTTGTATCTGCAATAACAGAAATGGTTCCTGTTGGAGCTATACTATTGCAGGTTGCATTTCTTAATTTAAGGTTAGGAGCGTAAATACTGTTTTCCCATTCCAGAAAAACGCCTCGTTCCTGTGCCAATTTTTCTGAAGCTTTATAACTTTCATTTTTGATAAATTGCATGACCTTTTCAGCTAGTGCAACAGCCTTTTTTGAGGCATAGGGAATTTCCAAAAGAATAAGTAATTCTGCCCAGCCCATGACACCCAGACCTATTTTTCTGTTGGCCATTGTTATACTTTTAATCTGTGGTAATAAATAATAATTTAAAGTGATAACATTGTCCAAAAACCGAATGCCCAATTGAATTGTTTCTGCCAGTTTTTCCCAATCTATTTCAAACTTCAAATCCTTTTTTACAATCATTTTTGAAAGATTGACAGATCCTAAATTGCAGCTTTCATAATTTAAAAGTGGCACCTCGCCACATGGATTGGTACTTTCAATATTACCCATTTTAGGTGTTGGGTTTAAAGCATTGATGGTGCTTAAAAAAATGAGTCCGGGATCCCCAGTGTACCAGGCCTGACTAGCAATTAATTGCCATATTTTTTTCGCTTTTAAAACTTTTGTTGGTTGTCCTGTATGTGGATTGATTAGTGTCCAGTTTAAATCTTGTTGCACAGCCTGCATAAAATCATCGGTTATACCCACTGAAATATTGAAATTTTCAATCGCTTTTTTACTTGATTTTGAAGCTATGAATTCTTCAATATCTGGGTGGCCCACATTTAATATGCCCATGTTTGCGCCCCTGCGCTTACCACCTTGTTTTACATATTCAGTAGCAGCATCATAAACTTTCATAAAAGCCACTGGTCCTGAAGATGTGCCACTTGTAGTGCTTACAAAATCATTTTTAGGCCGAAGCTTTGAAAAGTTAAAGCCGGTTCCACCTCCACTTTGATGGATTAATGCGGCCTGTTTCAGGGTGTTAAATATATCCTCTAAACTATCCTCAACTGGAAGCGCAAAGCAAGCGCTTAATTGCCCTTTCTTACAACTGGCATTCATTAAGGTTGGAGAATTGGGCAAAAAAAGCAGGTTACTTAGCATTTTGTAAAACCGATTTTCAAAAACGGTCTTTTGTTCTTCTTCACAGCTTGCAACAAATGTTGCCACTCGTCTAAAAAGTTGTTGAGGGGTTTCAATAACATTGCCATCACGATCCTTTAAAAGATAGCGTTCTTTGAGAATTTGCAAGGCATTTTTAGATAAAGAAGTCACGATTAACCATACTATAACCCTAATATATAAACAGTTGGTTTTTAACACACTGATTTATATCATTTGTTAAACCCATGGTAGTTAGCATATTTACATATAAACTATAATCAACATGCCATGGCACTTAATTTCACACAATTCGCAGCTGAAGGAAATGCCTTCTTGAAAAAATATGCCAAAGAAATGAATTTGGCCAACAATACAGACAAAGCAGGTAGAATACTTTCCTCAATTTTACATGCCTTAAGAGATGTTATAACACCTGAAGAGTCTTTACAGTTAATTTCACAGTTCCCCATGTTCTTAAAAGCTGTTTATGTTAATGGGTGGATCATTCAAAAAAGACAAAAAATAAAAACCATGACTGAATTTATTGATTTGGTCAGAAAATATGATGGGGTAACTTCGGTACATGACTTTGAATCAGACGAAGTTGCTGAAAATTACATTGACACCACTTTTATCATACTAAGAAAGTACATTTCTTTAGGAGAGTTGGAGGATTTAAGGACCGTGCTCCCCAAAAATCTTAAATCCATGATTTACCAGAACATTATGTTTTAAAAAAATCATGGAATCTAAAGTAAATCATAAAGACATTAAAATTCCCATTGGGACAACTCACTTAAATGGGATTTTACGCTTGAAAAAAAATAGCAAAGGCATAATATTATTCTCCCATGGCAGTGGGAGTAGTAGATTTAGCAGCAGAAATAATTATGTAGCGGATATATTATTCAATCATGGCTTTTCAAGCTTACTTTTTGATTTACTCACAGCACAAGAAGACATGATTTATGAGAACCGGTTTGATATAGACCTTTTGTCAGAAAGATTATTAAAAGCAACCCTTTGGATTACTAAAACCAAAGACACCCAACATCTACCTATTGGTTACTTTGGTGCTAGTACTGGTGCGGCTTCTGCACTAAAAGCGGCGTCATTAATGAACCATAAAATCAAAGCTATTGTATCTAGAGGTGGCAGACCAGATTTAGCCATGTCTATTTTAAACAAAATTACAACACCTACTTTGTTAATTGTTGGTGGCCATGATAATGCCGTTATTGAATTAAATAAAAAAGCAAAAAAAAATATATCTGGGATTTGTGAAATGAACGTTATTACAGGTGCATCCCATTTATTTGAGGAACCAGGAACCTTAGACATGGTAGCTCAACTGTCTGTAGATTGGTTTACACGTTATTTAAATAAAAAACGAGAACATGAAATTTAGAAACAGAACTGAAGCGGCTTTGTTACTTAGCAAAAAATTAAAAAAATATAGTAATGACGAACATGCCATTATAGTAACCATACCAAGAGGAGGACTTCCTATAGGACATACGATTGCAAAACAATTGCATCTTCCTTTGGATCTGGTTCTTTCAAAAAAAATTGGACATCCGTATAATAAAGAATATGCTATTGGTGCTGTAACTCTTAATGACAGGATTTTAAGTGATGATGCCCAAACCATTACACAAGAATATATAGATGAAGAAACCAATAGAATTAGAGCAGTATTAATCGAACGTCACAAAAAATACTATATCACAGATAAAACACAAAGTTTAAAAAACAAAATAGTCATCCTTGTTGATGATGGTGTGGCTACTGGCCATACCTTAATCTCGTGCATAAAATTAATCGAAAAGCAAAGCCCGTCTCAAATTATTGTGGCACTGCCAGTTGGGCCGCCTTCTGTAATCAAAAAAATAAACGATCTACCATCTGTAAATGAAACCCTTTGTCTTATAAAACCTAATGATTTTTTTGCTGTTGGGCAATTTTATGAGGAATTTGAACAAGTTGATGATAGTGAGGTTGTTAAGCTTTTAAAAGACGCAAATAACTTTTCAAAAATAAATACTTAAATAAATTTGAAATAGTTTCATAACTTATCTTTCGTATTTGATTAAAACTTGTTAACAATTAGTTTGTGATTTGTAATCTAAAAAAAGGGGACAGTTAACCGTCCCCTTTTAATTTGCATTATAGCTTTAAGCATAAAACTGTATTTGCAATTGATTAATAGCCTTTAAACAAAAGAAACAGGAAGCCTGACTTCCTGTTTCCTGTCAAAACATTTGATTTTATTTATCAACCCTTTTTGGTCATTAATTTAACTTTATCTCTAAACTTAAATCAAACCTTAAGCTAACAAATAGCTTCAAATGCTTCTAAACCAGATTAAGCCTTTTACAATGAAATCTCTGGTTTTTTTTTAAAACAGGAAGCCGAAACTTCCTGTTTCCCCAAAGTATTTAATGTCATCAATATAACTTTCGGTTTTCTGCAACACACCCTTATCTCTAAGAAGCATGTCTGGGTTTTCTGGTCATACAATAGCTTTAAACACTTTGTTTCGGCTCCATCATCTTTCAACAACGAAACCTAGTTTTTTTTAAGAAACAGGAAGCCAAAACTTCCTGTTTCCTGTCAAAACATTTGATTTTATTTATTAACCTTTTCCACTCATTAACTTTACTTTATCTCTAAAGCTACGTTAAATCTTCAGTTAAAAATATACTCAAATGCTCCAAAACCAGACTTAGCATTTCTAAAATGAAAACTCTGGTATATTTTTAGAAACAGGAAGCCAAAGCTTCCTGTTTCCACAAAGTATTTAATTTCATCAATATAACTTTCGGTTTTCTGCAACACACCCTTATCTCTAAGAAGCATGTCTGGGTTTTCTGGTTACACAATAGCTTTAAACACTTTGCTCAGGACTTATCATCATACAACAACAAATCCTATTCTTTTTAAGAAACAGGAAGCCAAAACTTCCTGTTTCTCTTTTAGAGTTCAATTATATTATTCAATTTCATGCCTGATAACATAATCTTCTTATATGGAATTGAAAAACTCAATTTAACTAACTAAGAATGACTAATACAAATACATTTAATAAAATAATAGCTTCAAACCCTATTTTATGTTTCTTTTAAATTTTTGAAAGAACGTTTTAATTATGATGCTAATATACATCACCATATATGGATTTGAAATGATGGATATCAGTCTGACTAAAAAAATTAAGCGGGAAGTATATCATAAACCATGTTCAATAAAAACAAACCTATAAAGAACAGCAACATATAAATTGTTTGGACAAATTTTATGTTAATAAGTTCTAGACTTGGTATGGTTTTTTTTGGAAATATAAACAGAGCCAACCCCATGAACAACGATATCCAACCAATTAATGTAATAATGAGTTTCCAGTTCAGTTCCCAAATATTGTGAAATATGATATTGAGCAACCCTATGATTATTGCTAAAAAGGCTGTGATTATCAAAAATTTTTCATCGTTTAAATCTTTGAAAATCTGTTTTATACGTTGAGGTTTAAAACTTAGTATCAAAAAGAAAATAATAAGGTACCAACCCCAGAACTTAGCTAAAATAAAAGACGCTTCCATATCCAATTAATTTTTTTCGTGCAATACTAAAAACGGGATCTCTAAATGATAGCTCATATCTTCAACTGTTGAGCGGAACAATAGCCTTTGAAAATAATTTAAGTTTTTTGCTACCATGCAGATCATGCTTATCTGTCTACTTTCAACAAAACACTGTATACCGTCTTCAATATTTTTGTTTGTTAAAAAATATAGACCATAATGGCATTCAGTAAAATAGTTTTCCAAAAATTCTTTATTAATATTTTGGTACGTACTTAAATCCTCTTTCTTTTTTCCAATATGGAGGATTTGTAAGGATGCTTCATGCTTCTGTAAAATATCCAATAGAGGTTGTAAGGTGTTGATATCATATTCTAAAGAGAAATCTGTTGGAAATGCTATTTCCTTTATTTTGCAAAATCTTGCCTTTTCGGGAATGACCAAAATATCGCATTTTACTTTTGTAATGACATCGCCTGTATTTGACCCAATGATATACGGATTCATACCTGAATCACCTTTTGCGCCCATTACAATACAATCTATTTTCTTTTCGTCAACCATGTTTTTGACAGAATCAATAAAAAAACCATACTCTGTAAATGAATGAAATCTATGGTTTTTATGTTGGGAAAATTTACTGGAAATGCGTTTTAAAATGTTTCTCAATTTTATTTTTGATGGTTTTGTATAAACCTCTTCAACAATCTGGTCTGTGGGAGCATATGGAATATCTCCTGTTATCAAATAGCTTAATTTATCAACATGCAACAAGTAAAAGTCATAGGTTGAATTTTCAAAAAACTTTAGGGCGTAATCTATAGCGTTCCATGAGTTTTCTGAGAAGTCTGTTAATAATAATATATTTTTCATATTAAAATATTTACCTAATAAATTTAAGATTATGATATTGGCCACGAAATGACATTGCTCATTTTGAAGTTCTCATCCTAAGCAAATGATTTATTGCATAAATTAAGCTGTTTAAAAAGAAAAGGGATTACTTGATTTTTTTCAACCTTTCAAAATCCATGACCTTAAAATCCTTGCCATCTGCCTTGACAATGCCCTCGTTTTTAAATATGGTAAGCGCTCTAATGAATGTTTCAGAGGCTATTCCGGCTATGCTTGCCAAATCACTTCGTGAGATTTTTATGGTATCACCAGACTTGTAATTTAGCTTTTCTGCAAAATTTAAAATTGTTATAGCTGTTTTTTTATTAACAGAGCCGTATGCCATTTGCAGAAGCTGCTCTTTTAAAGAGGACACGTTTTCTGCCAACAATTCTATGAGTTCTAAAACCACTTTAGGGTTGGCGTTTAATATAGTTTTAAACTCGATGGTGGAAACACCAAACAGTCTAGTATCTTCAATGGCTTTTGTTGTTTCCTTAAACGTCACGTTATGGATAAACGAGGTAAAACCGAAGATATCATCTTCTTTGTATAGAGCGGTTGTCAATTCCTTGCCTAGTTCATCAATTTTATAAGCTTTTACAGCACCTTGGTCTATAAGGTAAATGTAATTGGAATGTTCGCCTTCTCTGTAAATAATGTCATCTTTTTTGAATTCAAACAGAGATCCATAATCATCAAAATAGTTTTTAAGATCATTCAGTGTTTTAATTTCGGCATCATACGGTAAGGCATCAAGTACAATAGTGTTTGCTTTTGGCTCATCAATCTTATGCACTTTAGCCAAACGTCTTTCTACAACGTTTAAAAGATCCTCTTCAGTAAACGGTTTGGTGATGTAATCATCAGCTCCTAAATTCATGCCTTTTCGTATATCTTGGTTTTGGCTTTTTACTGACAAAAAGACAAACGGTATATGTTTGGTTTTTTTGCTTTTTGAAAGTTTTTCAAACACCTCATATCCATCCAATTCCGGCATCATGATATCACATAGGATAATGTCTGGTAGGTGTTTTTCTGCTTTGTCCACGCCCAACAATCCATTTGAACCTGTAATAACCTTGTAGTTTGCCAACTCCAAAATTTCTGTGGTGTTTTCCCTTAATGCTCGGTCATCCTCTATCAATAAAACTGTTTTCATGTGCTTGTAATATTTATTTTACAATGGTTACATGGAACATCGCTAATAGAAATCCCATTGTATACTAAGATTAAACTTGGATGCTTCATTGTTTTGCATTATTTGGTATGGATACTGTAAACGTAGAACCTTGCTGTTCTTCACTTTCAAAATATATGGTACCGTCTATAAGCTCCAAATGGTTTTTAACAATGTTCAACCCAATGCCTGTCCCTTCTGTATTAAGGACGTTTTCAGCTCTGTAATACCGTTCAAAAATATTATTCTGGTCTTTTTTTGGAATACCAATTCCTGTATCCCTGATTTTAAATGTTGTTATTTGATCATTTTGGTCTATATCCAAATATATGGTTGATTGTTCAGGAGAATATTTAATGGCATTATGAATTAGATTTGACAATATCAATTCAATTATTTTTTCATCTTGATAAAGTGATAGGTCGTCGCTCTTTTCTATATATTTTATTTGTTGACCTTCCTTTAAGAGCATTCTGGCATTGTAAATAACCTCATCAACAATTTTGCTTATTTTAAAATAGGTGTACCTGTAACTTAGCTTGCCAGTCTCAAATTTCTCAATGGATAAAAATCCATTTAAAATGTTATTCAAAATATGTGCCTTCTCAGTGATTGTCTTGATGTGTTTATCTCTATTCTGCTGTTGTTCAGTTAATTGGTATTTGCTCAGTAACAAGGCAGAAGTTAAAATAGCGCTCAAAGGCGTTTTGAATTCATGAGACAATTGTGTTAAAAATTTGGTTTTTAGTTGATTGACCTCAATTTCTTTATTAAGCACCTCTTTAAGTTGCTGTGTTCGTTCTTCAACAATCCTTTCAAGTTTTGCTGTATGGTTTTTGCGTTCTGTGATGTCCAAAATGATAGCGACAAACACCTGTTTATCTCCTAAATTGGACAGTTGCAAATGTGTTTCAACAGGGTATGTAGTCCCATCTTTTCGTTGGTGAACCGATTCAACCTCCAATTTTCCTACATTCTTTTTAAGTAAAACGTCAACAACCTCTCTGAATTCGGCTTCATTTTTATAAGGTGTTATATCAATTGGTGTCATTTTAATTAGCTCCTTCATGGTATAGCCAAGGTTCCTTTGGGCTCCATAATTAACCTTGATAAACTTTAATGTTTTGGCATCAAAAACATGGATTTCATTTAAAGACTCATCAAAAATTGTTGACAAATGGTGGCGTTCAACTTCTTCCTGCTTTCTTTCAGTGAGGTCTTGATGTATGCCTATAAAATTTGTCACCAAACCATCATCATTTGTAATGGGCATAATAAATAATTCATTCCAGAACAATGATCCATCTTTTTTATAATTTCTCAAGGTTGTCCGGTAACTTTCTCCCTTTTCAATGGCTTTCTTTAACCTTTCAATCGTTTCTTTATCATCTTCTGTTCCTTGCAGAAATCGACAGCTGTGATTCAGTATGTCATCAGAACTATACCCTGTTAAATTTTGATAGGCTAGGTTGCAATATATCACAGGGTTGCCATGTTTTAAAGCATCGGTAATAATGATACCATTGGTTGCAGACTCTAAGGCCCTGCTTTTTATCATTAATTTTTTTTCTATTTCCTTTTGTTCTGTAATGTCACTTATCAATGCCATTACAAACGTTTTATTGTAAATAGAAAATGGAATTAATTCAATATCCAGTTCAATAATATTACCATCTTTTTTTATGCCAAAAATATTTTTTGAATCCGTAATTCTTGTTCTTGTTCCTGTTTTAAAAAACTCTTTAAAATGTACTGAAAGAATTTTGTGATAGTTAGATGGTAGTAGTACGTTTAAATCCTTTGAAATTAATTCGTCTTTTTCATAACCAAAAATGGTCTCTGCAGCAGTATTAGCTTGTGCAATCTTTTGATGGTTATCAACAATGACCACTGCCTCAGAAATGGTCTCTAAAAGGATACTTGATATGTCTTCCGCCTGCCTAAACATATTATAATGGGGTTTGAAGAAAGGATTACTTATGTTAGTATTGGGTGGCATATAAATTTACGAAAAAAAACTGCAAAAACCATATATATTCAGTCATAATGATTTTTATCATAACGTATTAGCAAACAAGATTTTATATTTATAGAATTGATAATACAGATTATGGAAAAAAGAAAACATATGACACTTAAATTTTACCAAAATCTTGGCAAACTGTTTTATGCTATTGCAGCCATTGACAATAAAGTTGAAGCGGTTGAATTTGTAAAACTAAAAGAGCTTGTAAAGAAACAATGGTTAAAATTGGATTCTATTGAAGATGCTTTTGGTACCGATGCTTCCTATCAAATAGAAATTGTCTTTGACTGGTTGAATGCCCAAGAAAATCTAAACGCCAAAGCTTGTTTTGATGATTTTATTGCCTATAAAAACAAACAAAAACATTTATTTACGGATGCGGTTAAACATTTGATATTAAAAACAGCCCGTGCCATAGCGGCATCCTTTTCGGGCATCAATAAATCAGAATTGATTTTTCTAGCCAATTTAGAGATGGAATTAAAAAACACATAATTATGTCCTATTATTTTAATACTGTTGTTTCGGGTAAATTTGAAACTGTAATTGAAAGCGTTACCCAATTGTTGAAAGAGGAAGGTTTTGGTATACTTACGGAAATTGATATCCAAAAGACCCTGAAAAACAAACTGGACGTGGATTTTAAAAAGTATAAAATACTTGGGGCCTGTAATCCGCCTTTTGCTCATCAAGCCCTGCAGGCTGAAAACAAAATTGGGACCATGTTGCCATGCAACGTGATTGTGCAAGAACTAGAAGCCGGCAAAATAGAGGTCGCAGCCATCAACCCAATGGTTTCAATGCAAGCGGTTAAAAATGACCAACTTGAAAATATAGCCCAACAAGTGAGCCGTAAATTAAAGCAAGTAATCACAAATCTGGAACATGAAAAGTAGTTTTAATGATATCATAGGTTCAAACCGACCAGTTTTAGTGGATTTTTATGCAGACTGGTGTGGTCCCTGTAAAATGCTTGCGCCTATTTTAAAGAATGTTAAACAAGACCTGAAAGATTCCATAAAAATCGTGAAAATTGATGTTGACAAAAATCAGGTCTTGGCCAGTAAATATCAGGTCAGGGGTGTGCCGACCATGATGCTTTTTAAAAACGGAAAGCAATTATGGCGTCAATCTGGGGTTTTGCAAAAACATGACATTATCACAGTTATAAAACAACATCTTTAAGATCTGTTTGTGATGATATTTATCATTTCGTAATAGACAAAAAGAGCCTATTTTTAAGTTGATAATTAAAAATATTTTGTCATGAAAAAAGGTGTAAATCTGTTTACAGCACTACTTTTGTTTTCTGCTATAATTTGTGCTCAAACTATTGAAAACATTGATTACATATCAGATTTTAACGATGGTCTTGCTGCCATTAAAAAAAATAACCAATGGGCATTTATAAATAAAGAAGGCGATATTGTTATTGATTTTAGAAATGATCTTGTCACCACTAAATTTAACGATGGCGATTTTCCAATCTTTTATAATGAAAGATGCTTAATTAAAAAAGAGCACGAAGGTATCTCTTATTTTGGATATATAGACACTTATGGCAAGACAGTGATTGAATCCCAATACTTGAATGCATACAATTTTAACAATGACGAGGCTATTGTATTGGTCTTGATTAAGCAAGAAATTGGCGAAAACGAGGCATTAGGTAAGAATATTGTCTATTATAGATATTATGAAGCTGTTATTGATATTAACGGACATGTAAAAGTTTATTTAACACCAAAAGGCTTTAATGTAGTCTTGGATAAACAGCATTTAAGAACACCACCTAAAATTACATCTAGGCGAATTTTAGATAATCTTTATGCCATCTTGAACGACAATAAAAAATGGACCATACAAACCATAAAGGATCTACCCATTTATAAATGAAAGCTAATTTAAATTTAGGGAGTGTTTTTGGAATTGAAATAAAAATTCATTGGACTTTCTTTTTTTTAATTCTTTGGATAGTCTTTAGTGAATTGAAGCGAGGAGGAAATACCGCAAGTATTTTGTTTAATGTGGCATTGGTTTTTGCTGTTTTTGTTTGTGTTATATTGCATGAGTTAGGGCATGCTTTGATGGCTAAACGTTTTAAAATTGACACTAAAAAAATAACCTTATTGCCAATAGGAGGTATGGCTAGTTTAGAACGTATACCAGAATCTCCTAAGCAAGAGCTATTGGTAACTTTAGCTGGCCCTTTGGTTAATGTTATCATTGCATTACTCCTCTATTTTGCTATTCCTGTTCAAGAATTAATGCATTTAAATTTTACAGAAACCTTTGAAATATTAAGCAGCTTTACCCTACAGAATTTTTTGTTCTATTTATATATAGTCAATATTGCTCTTGTTGTATTTAATTTAATTCCTGCTTTTCCAATGGATGGTGGGCGAATATTAAGGGCATTATTAGCTATCAGGATGAACCGTATTAAAGCAACACAAATTGCATCAACAATAGGTCAATTTATAGCTATTTTATTTTTACTAGTTGGCCTATTGTATAATCCTTTTCTCATTTTTATAGCACTTATTGTTTTTTTGGGAGCCTATGGAGAAAACCAAATGGTCCATCATTTGGAACTCTTAAAAGGCCATACGGTTAAAGAATCATCAATAACAAATATAACAACTTTTAACCCAAAAGACACCCTCTCAAAAGCTATAAAAGCAGTGATTACAAGTACTGAAAATAATTTTGTCATCATTGAAAATAATGCGGTTAAAGGGCTATTGTTTTATCAAGATATCATGGAACATGCAAAAAATGAAAATACATTAATTGGTGATGTTATGACTACCACGTTTAAGGCTGTTGATAGCAATGACGATCTCAAAAAAGTATACCAACTAATCCATGGTCAAAAAAATTCATTTTTCCCTGTTTTGGAAAACGACAAATTAATTGGAGTCATTGATGCTGTTAACCTAAATGAGTTTATTGTTTTTCAATCTAAACTTGTTCAATAAAGGATTTATTTAACCAAAGACCCTCAAAACAGAGAACTATAAAAATATTTAGCTTGTTTCATTTTAACCTTTTGGTATTTCATTTAAACTTGCTAAACCCAAATCAAAAGGGTTGACAAAAATCATATAAAATGTCTACTTTTAAAGATATCTTTAGTAATTAAATCCAAAAAGAGACGATATGGCGTTTATAGATTATTATAAAATTTTAGGCGTTCCAAAAGATGCAACTGAGGCCGACATAAAGAAAGTTTATAGGAAATTGGCGCGAAAATACCATCCAGATTTAAATCCGAATGATACAGTAGCTGAAAAAAAATTCAAGGAAATCAATGAGGCCAATGAAGTTTTGAGTAATGCTGAAAACAGAAAAAAATACGATAATTACGGCGAGCATTGGCAACACGCTGAAGAATACGAAAAGGCCAACCAACAACATCAAAGACAAAGGAGTAGCCAAAGAGCGTCATCAGAATATAGCCAGGCCGATTTTTCAGATTTTTTTGAGAGCATGTTTGGGGGCGCATCTTCAAGATCTCGAAGTGGCCAAGTCAAATTTAGAGGACAAGACTTTAACGCCGAGCTACAACTGGATTTAAAAGATGTTTATACAACTCATAAACGCACATTAACCGTTAACAATAAAAACATCAGGATCACCATTCCGGCTGGTGTTGAAAACGGACAAACCATAAAAATAAAAGGGCATGGTGGCCAAGGTATAAATGGCGGTCCTAACGGCGATTTATTCATACAATTTTCTATTGTAAACCAGTCAAAATTCAAACGGGATAAAGACAACCTTTATTTAACTGTGGATTTAGATTTATATAAAGCTCTATTGGGAGGTGAACTTATGGTAGACACCTTTGATGGAAAGGTAAAACTTAACATCAAGCCAGAGACCCAAAATGGTGCCAAGGTAAAACTAAAAGGCAAAGGATTTCCTAAATACAAAAAAGAAGGACAATACGGCGATTTGTACATAACCTTTCAAATTAAGCTTCCAGAAAACCTGTCTGCCCAAGAAAAAACACTCCTTCAAGAATTACAAAAACTGCGTAAATGATGGACACAACAGATTTAATACCCGTACAATTACTTTGTAAACGCTATGATATTCCGGTATCATTTTTAGATACATTGCAAGAATTTCAACTAGTTGAAATAATTGATGAGGACAACAGTTTGTACATCCATACCAAACAAATAAAAAAGGTTGAAAAAATGATGCGTTTACACTATGATCTAGAAATTAATTTTGAAGGTCTTGACGCTATCCACAACTTACTTAACCAAGTTGAATCCTTAAAAGAAGAAGTAAAAATATTGCGCAATAAATTAAGGCTTTATGAAGATTTATAAATGATTACAATAAAATAAACATCAGTTTCTACGTCCAGTATTTGTTGATCTCTCGTTATTGGTACTTCTCCTTCCTTTTATATTGGTATAAGTATTTCTGTGATATTCCTTAATGTTATCGCCATAATAATTATCAACTCTAATCTGTTTTGCATGTTTAAAATTTACACCATTAAACCTAGGAGGCAAAACCCTTACGGTTGTCCAAATACCATTATCAAAATAAATATAGCTACTTAGTGATAAATCATAATAAACCGAGTAATCCGGAAAATACACATATCTTAAATGAACAACCCTATTGGGGTAAAACCAAGGTGGCGTTTGTTGGTTATATCCTCCTGAAACAATAACTGGCCCACAACTTTCCAAACATAACAGACTGATTAAAAAGCCTATGAAAATTATTTTGAATGCTTTCATGATATACGTTTTTAAAAAGTAAAGTAACTTAATATTAAGCTTTCATCCACTGATAATTATCAATGCATTCAGAAATCAATAAAATTATTTGTAGGAAATATTTTGGCTGATGAATATCATTTATAAAAATATGGTATATAGGTATTTTTAGGTAGATTTTAATTTAAATAACAAATATCATGAAAGGATTAATTTTATTAGGAACATTGGTAGTTATGGGAACTTCAACATTATTCGCACAAGACAAAATACAAGATAAAGATCAAGACAGAGATCAAGATCGTGTTATGTTGGTAGATGGCGATGTATTACAAATTCGCGACCGTGACCAAATTAGGTTAAAAGACAAAATTGTATTGAACGATGGAACCGTTGTAAATCCAGATGGAACATACATGACCAAAGATCAAGAAAGATTGCGCCTAAGAGATGGAGAGTGTTTAGATAACGATGGCATTAAATATAGAAACGAGTACCAATATCGTTATAAAGTTGAACAAGAGAACAAAGGATTGGCACAAAACCAAATACAAGAGCGCAATAATAGCAGATACCAAATAATGCTTATTGATGGCAATGCCTATCAAATTAAAAACCAATCTCAAAATAGGATTAGCGAACAAGTAAGACTAAATAATGGGACTATTGTAAATCCGGACGGAACATACCAAACCCAAGATCGTGCCCAATTACGTCTTCAAGATGGAGAATGTATCAACATGAACGGTGAGATATACAAAAACATGATTCAACATAGAAAAATGATAAATGAAAAAGCTTTAAATAAAAATTTGAACAAAAACAAATTACTGATTAAAAAGCAAAGCATGAAAAAGGGAGCTGGAGCATCATAATTAAAAACAAGGAGGGTCTTAATTTACTTAAGGCTCCCCTTTTTAAAGAATTCAAAAAACACATATCATGAAACCTTATGGGTTTAAATTATTCGTTCTATTGTTTCTTTACGGATGTAACCAAATTGCTTTTGGTCAAACCAAAACAGACGTGAGTCAGCAAGCCAAAAAGCATGATTCATCTTTTGTCTCCATAGCAGTCAATTTTATAAGTGATGCTATTTATTTGGGGAGAAAAGACTCCATTACCGCACCCTATTTATATCCTTCTATTACCTATTTCAATAAATCTGGTCTGTATGCATCAGGATCCTTCTCCTATCTTACTAAATCTGATGAAAGCAGAATCGATTTGTTTTTGGGTACCATTGGTTATGATGTGACCTCAAAAAAGTTTAGTGGTGATATTTCATTCACCAAATACCTTTTTAATACAGAGAGTTATAATGTCATTTCTGAAGTTGAAGCCGATCTAACGGCTACCATTGCGTATGATTTTGATGTTTTTAATTTATCACTAATCTTGACCAATTTTTTTAATAAAAGCAGTAAATCAGACTTCTTTGTTTCGTCTGAACTAAGCCATAATTTTGTTACATCAAAAAAAAACTTTCAAATATCACCCTCTGTTGGAGTGTTCTTTGGTTCCCAAAATTTTTATGAAGAATACTATATAAATAATCGTTTTGGCAGTGGAAGAACTACCGGCTCCGAACAAGGCTCTGGGTCTGGACAAGGAACAGGTCAAGGAACGGGAGGCTCAACACAAACCATAAAAACCACAGTAATACTGAAAGAAAGTGAGAAATTTGATCTCATGGCAATAGAATTTAGTTTACCTGTTTGGTATGTAAACAAACCTTTTATTGTATCATTTTTACCTGTTTTGGTAATCCCTCAAAATCCTGCAACATTAACCGTAGACTCTGAAGTTTATAAGGAAGATTTGGAAAACACCTTTTATTGGATGGTTGGTGTAAGTTATAGATTTAAAAAAGCGCCTAAATTTTGTTCTGATAAATCTGAAAACTGATTCTCCTCATTTTAATTGAACAAGATACATTGTATTTTAAACCAATTTAAAAAAGCATGCTCACGTTTAAAAACTTTAATATTGCTGATTGGTTCTCCTTTTACAGAATAGTTGCAGCCCCGTTTTTGTTAATTTTAATATGGTTTGATCTTAGGTTGATCTTCACTTGGCTTTTATTAATAAGCTATTGTACAGATGCCATAGATGGTTATTTGGCAAGACGATTAAAAATTACAAGTGCCAGGGGCTCACAACTCGATTCTTTTGGTGACCAAATAACGCTTATTGTAGGTTTAACCGGTTTATTTTACTTTGAAACCGTTTTTATTAAAACAAACCTTGTTTTAATACTCATCGCATTTATACCCTATATTACCCAAATGCTCATTGCGTATTTTAAGTATGGTAAAGCAACCGCCTTTCATACCTATTTGGCTAAACTATCAGCCATCCTTCAAAGCGTATTCATTTTGTGGTCGTTGTTCTTCTCGCCAGAATATGCTTTGTTTTATATAATGATTATCATAGGCCTATTGGAAACTTTTGAAGAAATAGCACTTATTTTCATGTATGACCAATGGGCTTCAGATGTAAAAGGTATTTTTTGGGCGCTACGCGACAAACGGCGACTAAAAAAGAAATCCCATTAATCAAATATATGCTATGCGCCGTGTTTCATTATTTACTGTTTTACTATTATGTTTAGCAATATTAATTGTAGATGTTACCGCATTTTATTGGCTACAATCCATTACAACACTCATTAACTCAAACTTCCTAGAAACAGCCATAAACATATTGTTTTGGGTATTTACCGTTGGATTAATTACAGCTATCGTTGTTCTTAAGATTACGTTGGACGATATTAACCCCAAACGAAGGCAGTTACTCATTGCATCGTTATATGGGCTTACAGTTTCTTCATTCATACCCAAATTGATTTTTGTAATAATCATATCCATGTTATTTTTTACAAGTACCATGGTTCCAGAAAAAATATCCCTTTTTATTGTGCCTACAATTGGTTTACTATCAGGGTTCCTGCCCTTTTTCGTAATTGTTTATGGCATTTTCAAGGCTAAATACAACTTTAAAATCTATTATCTTAAAATACGTTTTGATCATTTACCTACGCAGTTTGACGGATTAAAAATCATTCAGATATCCGATTTACATATAGGAGGTTTCAACTATAATTATAAAATACTGGAAAAAGCCATAAGACTAATCAACAACTTAAAACCAGACCTTATTTTATGCACTGGAGATTTAGTAAATAATTATGCTTGGGAGCTAAGAGGCTGGGACCATGTATTAAACAAGTTAGTGGCAAAAAAAGGGAAATATGCTGTTTTGGGCAATCATGATTATGGTGATTACAGTGAATGGAATTCTACTTTAGAAAAAGCAGAAAACCTCAACATCATTAAACAGTTTTACAAAAAAATAGATTTCAAATTATTACTTAATCAATCTGAAATCATTGAAACCAACCATAATAAAATTGCATTAATAGGTGTTGAAAATTGGGGAAGCCCACCGTTTAAACAGTATGGGGACTTACTAATGGCTTTAAAAAAAACCGAGGATGTTCCCTTTAAAATATTACTCTCACATGACCCAACACACTGGAGTGAAGAAGTAATAGATAAAACAAATATAGCCCTTACTTTTTCAGGGCACACACATGGTATGCAAATGGGATTTCATTATAAGAAAATGAGCTGGAGTCCCATAAAATATAAATACAAACATTGGGCTGGCTTATATAAGCATAACAACCAATACCTGTATGTTAATCGGGGCTTGGGCTGGCTAGGTTTTCCAGGACGAATAGGCATGCGACCGGAAATTTCACATATTGAATTGGTCAAGCAGGCTTAATTGCAATATAAATAAAATGATACAAACTTTTGTTTTAAGTTTTTTATGTTAATAAAAAATGTGAACAACTAATTTTAAAAAACCAGTTCTGTTGATCCTTAACTGAATTGAGACTGACACATATCATTGTCAATTTCTCATGAGGAGCTTATTTTTATATCAATTGGAATCCATATAAATAAAATTATCATGAAAACAGATTTAAAAATCAAGCAAGACGTTCTTGATGAACTAAAATGGCAGCCTAACATTGATGAAACACAAATAGGCGTTATTGTTAAAGATGGCATTGTAACGCTTGAAGGTACTGTTGACTCCTACACCAAAAAAATAGCTGCAGAAAAAGCTGCTAAAAATGTATATGGTGTAAAAGCTGTGGTTGAAGACATAAAAGTTAAATATAATGCCGGCGATAACAAATCAGATGAAGAAGTTGCTAAGGCGGCTGTTAACGCTATACAATGGAATGCCTCTGTGCCCAACGATACGGTAAAAATCAAAGTAGAAGATGGTTGGGTCTATCTTTCTGGTGAAGTGCCTTGGGAATATCAAAAAAATGCCGCAAAAAATGCCATTACAAAACTATACGGCGTTAAAGGTGTTGTTAATAATATTTCCTTGAAACAAACATTAACCCCTTTTGAAGTTGAAAACAGAATCGCTAAAGCTTTTGAAAGATCAGCTAGGCTTGAATCTAAAAAAATTAAGGTTGAAGTAACTGGACATACTGTTAGATTAAACGGTACCGTTCATTCCGTTGCTGAAAAAGAAGAAGCTCGCAAAGCTGCATTTTTTGCACCAGGCGTGACTAAGGTAGAAAACAACCTAGTTGTTGATTACTATCCTGAATATGCTTAGTATTTTTGGCGTTATGAATTAAGTGAAAAAGAATTAAAAACCCTGCTCCATTTCAATGGTCAGGGTTTTTAGCATTAATAATTTTAAAATTTTGTGTTAATACATAACTTGTAAAATCACGCTAATTAACATTCAAAAAACCATCTAATCGTTTTTAATATCAAAGGATACTTTGGTGGTTACCCGATATTGTGATATTTTATTGTTCACAACAGTTACCTGCATATCCTTTACATAAACCGATTTGATATGATTTACGGTCTTTGAAGCTTCATTGATTACATTTTGAATGGCATCTTCAAAGCTCACGGTGGAGTTCCCTAGAATTTCAATAACTTTTAATACAGACATAATATTTGTTTTTTTTGATTAATATATCAGTAAGATAAGATGGCAACCACAAATTTGAAATGATATAAATCACTGACCATAAATAATCTAAAAGATAATATAACATATCCATTAATCTAGATCATTTTCACATTGTCAAAAAAAATGACATTCAGATAAACATAAATTGACAAACCTCTTATTGCTGTTTTTTCCTTTCCTCTTTTTCCTTTTGCTTTTCCAGTTTCCTAAAGTAACCACGTATTAAAAAATTATGTTTTAAAGCCTCCATGTTCTGGTTAAACTTATCCGTTCCTTCATTGATGTTTTTAAGAGTGGATTTTAAACTATTGACCAGTGTTGTATCATTTACAATATAATCATAAGCACCTTCACTTGAATTAAAATCAACAATGGTTGTATCAATATTGGCAATAACATTTTGGATTTGTTTGCTAGAAGCCTCAAGATTGCTCACAATAACTTTAAGATTTTGGCCCGATATGGAATCATGCAACAACATGCCCAAAACAGTATTGTCATTTGTCTTTAAGGATGTAATGATCTGATTAATCTCACTAATGGTATTTGAAGCATCACGGCTAGCCACCTTCAAATTTGTTACTGACTGTCTTAATTCTTTTGCCATAATGGTATCATTAAGCAATACGGCCAAGGTTCCCTTACCTTTAATCATGGCATCGGTAATTTTTATTAAATCTGACGTCAGGATGGCCGCATTTTCTGAACTCACACTCAAGGTGCTCAAGATATCTTCTGCACCAATTTTACTGTACGAAGCAATAATATCGCCATCACTAATAACTTTATCTGTTCCTTTTCCTGGAACAATATTAACAATCATGTTACCAACCAACCCGTCAGAGCCAATAGTTGCAATGGCATTTTTTTTAATATGGGCAATGATTCCTTCTTCAATATTCATATCTACTTTTATGGTGGAATCATTGGCCATGACTATGTTTTTTACCGTTCCAATATTAATTCCGGAATACCTAACATTATTGCCTTTTTGCAAGCCGTTAACATTCTGAAAATAAGCACTAATGGTAAATGTTTTTTGAAACATATTTTGTTTTTGCCCAATAAGATAGACGGCCAACACAAACAGCATGGTACCTATAATAACAAAAAGCCCCAATCTTATCTTTTGTGAATTTGTATTTTTCATGTGTTTATATTTATTGTTTAAAAAACGCCTTTATTTTAGGATCTTTGGACGCAGAAAGCACTTCAAAAGTACCTTCGGCATAGTTTGTTCCGTCTATTAATAGTATCATCCTATCTGCAATAACCCTGGCACAGTCCACATCATGAGTAATTATGAGGGACGATGTATTATATTTTTTTTGAATGTCCTGCATTAATATGATGATTTCTTTTGCCGTAATGGGGTCCAATCCACTGGTTGGCTCATCATATAAAATAATTTTTGGCTGGAGTATGAGCGTTCTGGCCAAAGCTACCCGTCGTTGCATGCCTCCTGATAATTCTGCGGGCATCAAATCCAATGTATGAGCCAATCCAACATTTTTTAAAGCTTCAATAACCAATGTTTCAGTATTGACGTTCTTACCAAATTTTTTATAATGGTGTCTCAACGGAAATTCCAAATTTTCCCTCACTGTCATAGAATCATACAAGGCACTCCCTTGAAACAAAAACCCAATATCGGCTCTTAAAATATCCAATGATTCTTGATTAAGGGAAGTAATGTCATTGTGCATCACGATTATTTTTCCACTATCAGCTTCCATTAAACCTACAAGGCATTTAATCATTACCGATTTCCCCGAGCCGGATTTTCCCATAACAACTAAATTCTCGCCTTTGTACAATTTCATGTTAAAATGTTTAAGAACATGGTTGTCATCAAAACTTTTATTCAAATCCAACAATTCAAGCACCACCTCCCTGATTTCTGGTTTTTTATCCCTTTCTAATATGGCCTGTTGATCTTTCATAAGTCATAAAAAATATCAGCTATAAAAACGGCTATAAAGTCAATAACGAACAATAATAACGATGTAAATACCACCGCAGAATTTGCAGCTATTCCCACACCTGCGGTTCCCTTCTTACAATAATACCCTTTGAAACATCCAACAAGGCCAATGGCAAAGCCAAAAAAGAATGACTTCGCCGTTGCGGGAACAATATCACCAAACTCCAAAGAATCAAAAACCTGATTAAAATAAAGGGCAAATGACACATCACCCTTAAGATGTTCTACTAAATAAGACCCGTACAAAGCAATGGCGTCACCAAAAATAACCAGCAAAGGAATCATGAATGTTGTTGCCATAATGCGAGTCACCACTAAATATTTAAAAGGATTGGTTCCAGACACTTCCATGGCATCTATTTGTTCAGTAACACGCATGGAACCTAGTTCGGCACCAATTCCCGAGCCAATTTTCCCGGCACAAACAAGTGCGGTAATCATAGGGCCTATTTCCCTAACAATAGAGATGCCAACCATGGATGGCATCCAAGAAACCGCACCAAACTCCATTAGTGTTGGCCTAGTTTGTAAAGTTAGCACCAAACCAATAATAAACCCCGTAATACCAACCAATAACAGGGATCTATTCCCCATGCTGTAACACTGTCTTAAAAATTCTTTAAGCTCATAGGGCTTCTTAAATACTTCTTTAAAACACCGAATAGTAAAATACGTTAGCTCTCCAATTTCCATGAAGAATGACTTTATTTTAACCAATACTAACATAAAGCATAAAATGTATATATAATTAAATCTAAGGTATTACCACAACATACAAAATGATTAAAGTCATATCACTTGACTGAGAAAAATCATTGCTATAATAAGGTTTTATTTGGATATTTAATATCATTTAAATCTTATAATCATGAAAACTAAACAGGATATTCAATTTGTGGACAAAATCATTGCAGCACTTAGAAAATCAGCTATTGAATTGGAAGCATTTCAAGTTAAAGCTGCTTTAGGAAAAGCAGAAGCCCAAGACAAGTATGAAGAGGTCAAGAAAAAATTTAATTTGTTTATTCACGATAGTGAGTTCAAAATAAAGGATATTAAAGAGAAAATAGAAGAACTCAACACTAAGTTTGATGAACTACGAGTGCAATTAGCTTTGGGAAAGGCCGAAACCAAAGAGATTTTCAAAAAACAAAAAAAACAGATCCTTTCAACATTGCACGACATTGAAGTTAAAATAAAAACCAACGAAACATTAAATAGAATGTACGCGTTAACACTAATTGAAATTGAACAATTTAAAATTCAATTAGAGATTTTGGAACAAAAATTCAAAAAAGACAAAAAAGAAGGAAAAGACTCATTTGAAAAAGGAAAACAAGAATTTAATTCTTTTATTGACAGGTTTAAAGGCAAATATGCCAAGAAAAAAGAAGAAACCAAATTAGAGCATTTTCAAAATGAAATTTCTGAAGCCTTCAGTCATTTTAAAAAAGCATTTTCAAAAGTATAACATCAAAAATTTTTAATAATAACGCGTTGTGTATTTAGATTTATTGAACCTAGTTAAGTGTCAGTTCGAGTGATTTTTGATAGAAAATTGTATCGAGAACATTAATTTGATAGATAAAATTTTATTCTTGATACTAATTTTATTCACTTTCATTCGAAAAATTCACTCGAATTGACAAATTTTCTTCAATATGCACAACGCTTACCAAAGTAAATTAATAATCATAATCCCCTTTTTTTATATTGGACAGCATACCATAGCCCAAAAAAACAGATAATGTAAAACTAGTCATACCCAAAATAGAAATACCGTTCCAGAGTGGATGTATTTCAAAAATAATGAACAAGCAAGCACTAATTATCAAAGCGACCATAATAAAAGCCGTAACCAATTGCTTTGTGATTCTTTGTAAGGTATGTATCAAAGGATCAATACCTTTGTGGGACAAATCTACTTTTATATTACCTGAGTTTATTTTACGTATGGCATTTTTTAAATCAGAGGGAAAATCTTCCATATAGTTTGTAAGCTCGATAACTGAGTTCACAACTTTTTTACCTATTGCTACAGGATTATATTTTTGGGTAGCACTTTGTCTAAGATAAGGTTTTACAATTTCAAACACCTCTAAGTTAGGGTCCAGTTTTTCAATAACACCTTCTACGGTCACTAAAGACCTGGCAAAAAGGAAAAAATAAGTAGGCACAATTAACCCTTGGGCAATGATAATGTCTTTGAGTTCCAATAAAATAGTGCTCATTTCATTTTTATGAATATCCCTTACATAATATTTTTCCACAAATTCGTTGATGTCAAACTCCAATGCTCTCATGTCATTTATGGGGGCATTGTTGGAAAGTTGTTGCAATGCCTTGATGATTTGTTTTACGTCTTTATTGGTAATGGCAATGAATAACTTGCCAAAAATTGAAATATCTCTTGGCAACATACTTCCCATCATACCAAAATCCAAATAACAAATATGGCCATTTGGAAGCACCAATAAATTGCCTGGATGCGGATCTGCATGGAAAAAGCCATATTCAAAAATTTGTTTAAAATAACTTATGGCCAGTCGTCTGGCAATAACTTTAGTATCAAAATCTTTACTTAGCAACTCATTGATTCTATCTATCTTGATTCCAGACATGAATTCCAAGGCCAAAACCTTTGGTGTTGTAAAATCTGGATATACTCTAGGTGCTTGCGCAAATTGTTCTAAGGAGTCATCTTTTGCCAGATTGTTGTAAAATCTTTGTACATTGATGGACTCATTTATAAAATCAAGTTCCTTTAAAATGGAATCTTCAAAGTTTTTGACCAATCCAACAGGATCAAAGCTTTTTAAAGACGGTATTCTTCGCTCCAAAATATCGGCAATTTTGTACATGACCTTAATGTCCTCTGTAATGACATCGTAAATTCCGGCGCGTTGTATTTTTAAAGCGAGCCGTTTACCGGAGTGCAAGGTGATTTTGTGTACTTGTGCCATGGATGCTGATGCAAAAGGAATGGGTTCAAACCATGCAAATAAATTTTCTACTTTGCCCTTTAACTCGGTTTCCACAACGTCCTTGGCTGCTATTTCAGACATTGGGGGCACATTGTCTTGGAGTTTTTCTAATTCTAAAGTCAATTCTAAAGGAACCAAATCTGGCCTGTTGCTCAATATTTGTCCAAATTTAACAAAGGTAGGCCCCAATTCCTCACACACCAATCTCATTTTGGCCCATTTACTGAATTTGGCAACATGTTTTTTTGTTGAATTGGGAATTAGTTTTTGAATTAATATATATTGATTATTTTCATTTAGATAGCGGACCAAATCTTCAAAGCCATATTTTAATAGGACTCTTAGAATTTGATTATACCTAGAGATGGATTTAAATTTTTTTCCAATATCAGTTATAACGCCCATCTTTTTATGATTCCAGTTTATTTATCCTTGCTTCAAGTAAAGCAACACTTGCCTCAAGTTTTTCAAGTTTGATGTTTAGAGCCTTAATTTCATCTAAATGAGCTACATTTATTTTTTTGTAGAACTTTGCTACCAGTTCTTCTATTTTTTCATTTAATTCTTCCCGTAACTCATGGGCTTTTAAAATTATTTTATCTGCAAACTCGAGTTCATTTCCGTTTTCATCCAATTGGGTTTCAGACAGCACTCTATTGATATTGTCTTTGCCTTTTTCAGAAAGGGCATTTATTTTATCCAATATTTGGGTATCTCTAGCTATAAAATAAAGGCTTGAGCTTAATGTGAGTAATTCTAATATTGTTTTTGTTTTCATAATGCATGGCTTTAACTTAAAAACTCTATTAAATGTATCACTAAATTAAAAGGTTCTAAATGATTTCAATCATTTCAAAAAACATCCTAATGAGTTATTTTTATTGATATAAAAGACAAAAAATAAGGACATGAAAACCCAATTATCATCAATAATGACAAAACATGTGGTTTGTGTTTCTCCAGAACAAAACCTAATAGATGTCAAGCATATTTATGAGAAAAAAAACTTCCATCACCATATTCCAGTTGTTGAAAATAATAAGTTGGTGGGAATGGTCAGTTTAATAGATTTTATGTACAACATTTCAGGCGCAGGAATTAATGATGACAATACTATTTACAGTGAATTGACCGTTAAAGACATCATGACCCAAAAACCATTTTATTTAACAACAATGTCCACTATTGAAGATGTAGCCAAGGTTTTGATTGAAGGTAATTATCATGCCATACCCATTGTTGAAGACGACCGGCTGGTGGGGATTGTGTCAACCGCAGATCTCATAAAGTTTTTCCTTAACAAGGCAACATAATATATTAAGAATCTTCAAACCTCATTTTTTTAGAATTCTTTGATGCTGATAACTATCATTGACTAAGCTAATAACATCAAGTACTTTTCCCAATATAATAATTCATTAAAATGACTACAGGATTAGTGCTATCTGGAGGTGGTATGCGTGGAGCTGCACATATTGGAGCTATAAAAGCCCTTGAAGAGCATGGTATATTTCCAACCCATATTGCTGGTACTAGCGCTGGTGCAATAGTAGGTGCGCTTTATGCCTATGGTTACTATTGGGAAGACATGTTAACATTTCTTAAAGGAATTAATATATTGGACATAAAAAAATATGCTTTAAACAAGCCTGGTCTTATTGATGCTGAAAAATTTTATCCTAGTTTTAAGACCTACTTAAAAAATGATAATTTCTCATTCCTGAAGAAACAACTGACCATAACTGCTACAAATATTTTAAATGGTAAACTAGAAATTTTTAAGACTGGTGAATTAATTAGACCTATTTTAGCTTCAGCAGCAATACCAGGGATATTTGCTCCGGTAAAAATCAATGACTCTTATTATGTTGATGGAGGCACACTAAATAACTTCCCCGTTGAATTATTAAAATCAACATGTAATAAAATTATTGGAATCTATGTCAATAGTTTTGATGCTATGAAGATTACAGATTTAAAGCATTCCTATAATGTCATAGAAAGGGCTTTTATCATAAAATCTGTTGATGAGGACTTAAAAAAGTTTAAAGAATGCGATTTAATTATATCCCCAAAAAGATTAAATAAATTTGGGGTTTTTGACAAAAACCATCTTAACGATATCTTCAAACTTGGTTATGAAGCCACTAAAAAAGAATTAACAAACAACAATAAATTTTCAATAAAATCAATAGCAGACTGATGTTGATCATTTCCTTTTTTTTATCTGACACCTATCTTTATCAATATAGAATAATCACATGAAAACCACTTTATATATACATAATTTAAAATGTCCGAACTGTGAAACAATTATCATAGAAAAGCTTTCAAAACTAGAACATATAACGAATGTTTTTATTAAACGACAATATGCCACAGTAACTTTTGAACATGAAACAGCTAAAGATATTGATTTGGTAAAAGCTACCCTTTCAAAAGTGGGTTATCCGCCTTTTGGTGAAAAAAACAATTTAATTAAAAAACAAAATCCTATCTGAGTTGTGCTATAAATCAAAATAAAAAATAAATACAAAATGGAAACACTACTTCAACAAGAACAAATCATTTCAATTCCAAGAATTGGTGATTATGCACCAGAATTTAAAGCCATAACAACACAATGTCCTATTAATTTTCCTTCAGATTACAAAGGTAAATGGGTCATTTTATTTAGTCATCCTGCTGATTTTACACCAGTTTGTACATCAGAGTTTATCACCTTTGCAAGCTTAGAAAACAAGTTTGCTAAGGCTAATTGCAAATTGATAGGACTCTCCATTGATGGATTATATAGCCATATTGCATGGTTAAGAACCATTAAAGATAAAATCAAATTTAAAGATTTAAAAAACGTAGAAGTGAAATTTCCTTTAATTGAAGATATTACCATGGAAATTGCCAAAAAATATGGTATGATTCAACCTGGCGAAAGCAAGACACAAGCAGTAAGAGCCGTATTTTTTATCGATCCTAAAGGAATTGTTAGGGCTCTTATTTATTACCCATTAAGTTTAGGACGGAATTTTGATGAGATTTACAGAGCGTTGATTGCCATGCAAACAGCTGATAAATTTGCTGTTGCAACACCCGCCGATTGGAATCCTGGTGATGATGTAATCATTTCACCCGCTGGATCTTGTGGCGTGGCCGAAGAACGTATGACCACCAAAAATGGATTGACTTGCGACGATTGGTTTTTCTGTACTAAAAAACTGGACAAAGACACTATTTTAAGTGAGCTTATAAAAAATTAACGATAAAAAAACTAACAAGATGATCTCTAAATTAAGTTTTCCACTTTTTTTGGTGTTCATCTTGTTGGCTTTTACTATAAAATTTTGCTGTCCTAACAATCAGAACAATCTTATTGTATCATCCCATTCAGCAAAAAATCAAACTTTATTTAAAGTCTCTGGGTTAACCTCTATCGTGCTTGACAAGCCAATAACAATTGGAACTTATTTTAAGTTTATAGATTCCATTGTTCAAAAATATGACTCTGTAACGCCTTATCATTTAAGCGAACATCTGTTGGTTAGAGCCAATCCATGGATTATTGATACATTAAAAAATACCGATTATTACACAATGAAAAACAAGGGCTTGTTTGTGTATGATCAAAAAAAGATAATAGTGATTCATATAGGCGATTCAATTTTATTGCCAGATTCAGTATTAGCAAAAAAAATACTTCAATCATTTCAAAACACCATTATTGACATCAATATTCCAGAGTTTAAGCTTCGTATTGTTGAAGATTCAAAAGAGCTATATGAATGTCCCATTCGAGTGGGACGCCCCGAAATGAAATTTCTTAAAATGTCCAATAGGGTTACAGACTTAAGAACCAAAACAGGCAGCGGTTTTATAGTCAATCACGTCCGAAATCCTGATTATTACAATCCTGTAAATGGACATCGGTATTTTGCTACCACAAGAGATGACCATAAGGTAACGGCTTTGCCGCAAATACCCTTTATAGAAACAGAAATAAATGGGATAAGAAACGGGCAACTCATCCATCCTACTACAAACCCAATAACTTTAGGAAAGGCTTACTCAAATGGCTGCATAGGCACTAAAGAAGGTGATGCTTGGGTTATATATTATTATGCTCCAATTGGCACAAAAATCAATATGCGGTATGATTTACATGTGAATGATTCTTTGGGGCAAAAGCTTACTTTAAAAGATATTTACAATTAAAATACAACCTTAAACTAGTTCCAACTTTTTAGAATGAAGTTAAGTTGCCATGCTTTTTTTATTGGCATTAGTAAAGCCAGAAAAGTGCAGCTCATTTTCTGTTTCTTTATTATCCCTCCAGCAATTTAAATTGTAAATAGTGGTTTCTGCTATATTGGTAAGCGCTTCTTCAGTCAGAAAGGCATGGTGTCCTGTAATTAGTACATTTGGTAGCGCATTAAGTTTTATAAGCATATCATCTTTTGGAATATCACTAGAATGATCTTTAAAGAAAATATCCCTTTCATACTCATAAACATCCATGCCCAATCCAGAAATACGTTTGTTTAACAAAGCATCAATAATATCTTTAGTGTTAATTATAGCACCTCTGGCAGTATTGATTACCATGCAATTTGGTTTCATTAAATCAATTAGCTCTTTGCTTATTAAATGATGTGTTTCAGAGTTTAAAGGCACATGAATACTAATGATATCTGATGTTTCACAAAGTTCTTTAAGTGTCACATATTTTAAGTGATATGAAACAGACAATTTTTTATTTTCTAAAATATCAAAGCCCAATAAATTACATCCAAAACCATGCATAATCCTTGTCATTACAGATCCTATTCTGCCAGTACCCATAATCCCAACGGTTTTACCATATAAATCAAAACCGATTAGGTTATTAATGTCAAAATTAAATTGTTTAACCCGTTGATTTGAGACTATTATTTTTCTGTTTAAAGCCTGAAGAATAGCAAGGGCATGTTCTGCAATTGCATGTGGTGAGTAAACAGGCACATTGGCCACTTTTATGCCCAAATTCTGTGCGGTAAAAAGGTTAACATTGTCATGTCCAACAGACCTGAGCGTAATATATTTTACGCCAAAATCCTTTAATTTTTCCAAAACGATGTTGGATACCATATCACTTGAAAATACTGAAATTGCATTATAACCAACGGCCTTCATGGCAGTTTCTGATGACAATACGTCTTTAATGAATGTTATCTTATGCTTGCCCTTATTTGCTTCCTCAAAGTAATCAATCTCAAAATCTTTTGAGCTGTATACAAGTACTTTCATTTTTATTGTTTAACATTTGAAGATATAATCGTTTCATCTTCCAAAGACTTAATGATACTTTTTACATAATCCTTAACAGTGGCATTAATAGCTTTTGGATCAACAATATCATAGGAAGCAACCCATACCAATGACTTTACATTATCTTCATTTAAATCATATAATGTTGCCTCAATGTTGTAAATATTATATCTTTCATAGTATTCAGGATCTATATATATATCTTGATACATGTAATAATAAGGCTTAAAACGTCTCCAGTAATAATCCCTCCTATAAATATCAGAAGAATACGCAACTTTTTCTTTTACACCTTTCACGGCTGAGATTAAAATAGCGTCAAACCCGTTATCAGTAAGTCTTTCAACTTCATTTTGAATATTATCCTCGGTTTGCCATACGCTTGTGAACTCAGTTTTAAACACGTCAGAACTCTCAACAGCTTTTATGTCTTTTTTTTTAAGTTCTAGTACCAGTTGCTCTTCAAATATCTTTCTTGCAGTTAAATTATCAGTCAAACCAACAACCAATACCTTTTTAGGGATGTAACCAGAGTAATCCTTGTTGACCCAACTATCTATCATTCTTACAGAAGAACAATTTAAGAACAATAGCAATATTAATATATAAGAAAATGATTTCACTAGTTATCATTTAGCCTAATAAAACTATTGGATTATTAAGCAAGTCACAATGATATATATCAGTGGTTAGTTGGATAGAACGGAAGTTAAGGCCACTGACAGCGGAAAAATTGAAC
>DJWL01000201.1:78330-110757 GCA_002441545.1 Flavobacteriaceae bacterium UBA6231
GTCTCTTAGTTTTGGAGACTAATCCTTAATTAAATACTATAATATCAGAATTCTGTAAATTAAGATTGTTTTGGCGGTTTAAATATTCCTTCGGTGCCAGTTTGGTCAGTTTTTTAAAAGAGGTGAAAAACAAATTATATGAACTGAAACCTACTTTACTAGATAACCCTTCCAAAGTTAAGGTGTTTAAATATCCTTCATCTATAAGTTTTAGAGCATCTTTTATTTTACAGTAATTTTTGTATTCCTCAAAAGTAACTATTGCGTGATATTTAAAGATATAGTATATATGACATTTAGGTATATTTATTTCTTTCGCAAAATCAGGAAATGAAAATTTAGTATTTCTAAAAGGATGTTCTTTATTTACAAAATTTTCAATATCAGATATGTATGGCAGTACTCTTTTCTCTATATTATCACATACCTTAGTGTCCTTAAGATTTGAAGCATGTATTGAATTAAATATCCAGACATGATCATTAATGCTAATTTGGTTTAGAGTTTCTATGTCCCTTCTTTTCAGATCCGGATAACCATATAAAATTTCTGGATGAATCAAAATTTTACCATAAATGAGAAACCAAGGTATGACAACCAGGAAAGAATAGTTTTGTGCTCTTAATAATTCACCCGAAATTTTTTCAGAATAGATTGAATATAAAATTCGTAAAAATAAAAATGAGGAAATAGTAAAAATAAATAGTGTCCAATTTTTGATAAGAAGATAATGTCTTTTTTCAACAAATTTGTTTACATCCAATCTCCATAAGCCGTTATAAAGAACATTACAAGATTGGATCATATAGACTAATACGAATACATTCAAGCTTATAAACCGTATATTTTCAATGGACTGGTTCTTTAAAATCGGGAAATATTCTTGAACTAAATTCAAAACTAAATTCGAAATTGGATATAAAAAATGGATTAAATCTTTTTTATAAACACGTTCATAATCTTTGGTTAAAGATTTAAAGTACAGATATAAAGACGGCACTACAATTAGGTATATTGGTGAAATGTACCTTGAAGTGAGTATTGAGTTAGTATTTATAATTTCAAATAAGCCAATGGAGACGCTCCTAATAGAGCATAGAATAAAAATTATCACCAAGTAAATGTTTACAAAAATATTAGACCTATATGAAAATAGCATGAGTGATATTACAAATAAGCCAATGATACCAACCAAAATTAAGGTCGAGTTCACAAAAAAATGGGGCATGTTATTTTTATTTTGTTAAGAAAACTGATTAAATAGGCCGTTTAAATTTACTAAAATAACCAAAACAGGCTAAGAATAATTACTATTTTTTTTTAGTTCTTACTGTTTGATGACAAACTCCTCTAAGGGACTGTCATCTTTTGGTTTTTTATAGGTTTTTTAAGTGTATCAGCACTTTTTTTCAGTAAAAAAATGAAATCATCCTTTAAGTTTCCCAAAAACATTGCACAGTATTAGCTCGATAGATGTTGGGGCATTTAATGGGCAATACATATGATAAAAACGGTTTTTGATTTAAAACTATATTGGATTTTCTTAATATTTTTTATATGGATATTTGATAAAGTTTGTCTCTTTATGTCAATAAAAACAAATAAATTTTGTTTTTAAATAGCTCTTTTTGACTTTAGTGTACTATTCGGTGAATTCTCTGAGTATAAATATATAGAAACCTGTAAAACAGTGTTTTATAAAAATAAAGATAGTTCTGTCATGACGACAGTTTTAATTATTGTATGCTTACTTTTATCTACTCTATGTGGTTCACCATGTTTACTCTATCTAAATAAGCTTAATTCGACATTTAAATTTAATACTTAGCACAAAAAATAGAATTTTTTAAGATTGTTTTTTTATTTGATATATATTTGTTTTAGACGATATATTAAAAAGAAACATTGAGTATTATATCGAATTCACAATTCGTCAACATAAAACATAGAATTTAACATAGACCCTATAAATATTAGGATAAAATAGTAAGGTTTGAATCCAGTCGAGGTCACCACTACAAAACCCCATTAATGTTGGGGTTTTTGTTTTTATTTCTATGTCACAAAAAGCAATTGAAAATAATTTTTAAGATGAGTTAATTGCTTGGTGGTAATTTTTAGATCATTTATTGTTTTAGATACTACAAAAGAACTTTCAAAAATAACTGTAGAAAAATTAACTAAAGAAACTATATCAACTATTGTTGCCGCTTCATAATCTTTCAAAAAAATTATCAAGTAATTGCTCAAATGTTTTCCTCCATGACAAAATAGACGTAAAAATAAAGCTCATAATTTCTTAACTAAAACTGTTAGGTTCATTAATATAGGAGAGCATACAAACAACTTTGTTGATTTACCATTAATAGACATGTTTCTAAAGTCCTAAAAACTATCAAATAGAAACTGGTTTTCAAGAAGGTACATCTTTTGTTTAGAGAAGCTAGTAGACCAAAATCAAATAATTAAAAAATAATTGTAACAATCATAAAACGTGATCGTCCTTAAAAATAAATATAATGAAAACAATATTCTTAAAATGTAGGTACAACCGTTTGTGTGATTAGATTAGTATTCTTGTCATGTAATAATGATGATAACAATATTGAATCATCAAAACGTTATTTCAGATTAAATAGTAGCCCTAAGTAATCATGGTAATTGGCAAAATAATACATCGTTTGTTGCCATTTAATGTATAAAGGGTATCAATGGAAAAAACAAAAGCTAAGTATTGAATCAAAAAATAAAATTAAAAAATGAAAAATCAAATTATATACTTATTCTTTGCCTTGAGCTTCTTAAGCTGTAAAAATGAAAAACTTGATAATCAAGTTAAATCACTTAAACAGCAGACCTGTTTAAAACTTGGGTATAAGAATAATAAGATTGCTCCAATATGGATAGATGCTTTAAAAACAAGACAAAAAAAAGAATATTTAGATTCAATAAAACAGATTACAAGACCATTATCTAAAGAGGAAAATAACTGGGTAAAGCTTATTGAAAGTCGTCTAAATTATTGGAGCAGTATTAAAGATTCTATTAAAGTACCATTTAGTGATGTTTTCATTAATGATACAACTTTTGTGCTTCTTGGTTATACTGGTTATGATGACGGTTTTTCATATAAAGATAAAACTGTTTGCTTCGATGTAACTGCTTTGAACAGAGAATATGGTTCTGCACTGGATTCTATTAATACAAATAGAATGGATAGACTTTTTGCTCATGAATACACCCATTTATTATCAAAATCTTGGGCAAAAAAAAATCACTTAAAACTTTCAACCTATCAAGACGACATTTTATGGGAGTGCATATATGAAGGGTTTGGTATGTATAGATCAATGTCAAGAAAATGGTTTCCTGTCGATGGTAATCTGTCGGATGTTTCATTTAAAACTTTTGAGACCTTATATCCGATTTTTGTAGAACGTTTAATAACAATCGATACCTTAAAAAACCCATCAGAGAGTGACAAAATTAAATATCACAAAAACCTTTCCCGTGGCTCAATGAAACAAAAATGGGGAGCTTTGCCAATTGGTGTTTGGCTTGCCATGGAATCGAAAGGTGATGATAGTAAGCTAAATGAATGGGTAAATAAAGGACCAGATGCGGTTATCCTTCTTGCTCAAAAATATTTAACAGGTGAATCTAAAATTACGTTTGAAAAGCACTTTAATCTTAAAAAAGAAAAAACAAATTATTAAACTAAGAGAATATTGTATTACCAGCTTTAAATGCTAGGCTTGTTTACTCCGCCAAGTATTAGGAAAACTGGAAAAAGCAATAGGTTCTTTGTATACAGATATTAATAGTTCAAATTATGACTTTTTTAGCCAAAAGTGATATTGCTATTGAGGCTGTTTTGAACAAAATGTTATTAGAAATCATGAAAAAAGTATATTTATTATTAGCAATCTTATTTGCCTCAAATAGTATTATTAAAGCCCAACCAAGCAGTAAACAAAAACTAGAGAAACCCACAATTGCATTACTTGGTACATTTCATTTTGCAGGATCTTCGGATGCGATGTCATTAAAAACTGATGACCTAACCTCTCCAAAAAGGCAAAATGAAATTAAAGACTTGGTTGAAGCTTTGGCAGAATACAAACCAACCAAAGTTGTTCTTGAATACCCATACGGCGCTACTGGACTCGATTCTATTTATCAGCTGTATTTAAAGGGTTCTCATAACTTAACAATTAATGAAAGACAACAAATAGGTTTCAGGTTGGCTAAAAAAATGGGGCATAAACACATATTTGTTGCCGACCATCATTTAGACCTTCCATTTGATACCCTTATTAATTTTCTTCAAAAGGAAAAACAAATGAATTTGTTTGAAAACATGATGTCAGATATGAAAACCCAAGTAATGGACGTTTTGCAAAAAGCTTATGATAACATGACAATTAAAGAATTTTTTGTCATGTTAAATAACGAAAAATATGATGCCCTAAATAGAAACGTATATTTAGAGTATGTCAACAAAATGGGTACAGATAGCAATTATTTGGGTTCAGAAGTTATTGCCAAATGGTGGGAGCGTAATTTTAAAATTATGTTCAATATTGATGCCATTACAGAACTAGATGATCGTGTTTTGGTTTTCTTCGGACAAGGACATACGTCAATTTTAAAGGATTTCTATAAAAACAGAAATGATGTTTCATACACAAACATCAATAATATAATTGAGAGTTCTAACAAAATTTTCACAACAGATATTGATAATTTTTGGGAAGCTTATGACAGTATTCAAACAACAAAAGAGTATTCAAAAAAAATAGATTTGATAAACCAACTCTACCTTAACAAAGGATCCAATGGGTTAAAAGCTTTTATGAAAGCTAGAGATTATAACGATACCCTTTATGTGAAAATGATTGATATCAGACCAAAATTTTTAAACTCAATTAGACAAAACACATTATCAATTAAAAGTAAAATTAAAGAGTTAAATGATGCTATAGCATATTTAAAAAAACTATATCCCGAATTAAAAGATGCAGAGATGTATTTTACAATTGGAGGTCTTCGCTCTGGAGGAACAGTAAAAGGAAACATGGTTTTAATTGGGGCAGAAATTGCCACTGGTAATCCTACTACAGATGTTTCAGAGTTTAAGGGAGACTGGTTGAAAAATGTTTTCGCAAGTCAATCTCAAGACAATTTTGTGTCTTTAAACATTCATGAATACATCCACACTCAACAAAACGGAAGTAGTAAGCGAGTATTAAACCAAACTATTAAAGAAGGTTCTGCAGATTTTATTGCAGAGTTAGTAATGCAAAAACCTTTGGAGAGAAACTACATGGAATATGGACGTGAAAACACAAAAAAAATCAAACAATTATTTAAAAAGGAAATGCTTTCTACTGATTTTTCTAACTGGTTATATAACGGATCTCAAAAAAAAGAAGGTTCAGATTTAGGATATTATGTTGGCTATGAAATTTGCAAAGCCTATTATAATAATTCAAAAAATAAGTCTCAGGCAATAAAGGATATTATACAACTAAATTATAATGATGATGATGCAATTGAAGCATTTCTTAAAAAATCAAAATTTTAAGATTGATCAGTACATTACCTCATTATAGCTACTATAGATTTAAAGTGTAACTGAATTTGTTTGTTTTAAAGTTAAAAAGTTATGTAAATGATGGTTATTTTGGATTTACTTAAAAATTTGAAAATATATTAGTGATAGGTATAAAATGATTTTATTAACTTACTTTTGCTACATAATTTTGACACCAAAAAAATTAAACTTTATATTTTAATAGGAACCAAAATTTTATGCTTAATCTTTTTGAACATAGCATTGAAACCGATTATAGGAAACTTGATTGTGATGGAATATTGTTTGTTGAATATAAATGTATTCCAGGTGAATCTGAGCTAGATAGTCTTTGGTCCTTAAACAGCTATTTGGTTTTTGTTACATCAGGTTATAAGACTTGGATAACACCAGAAGAAGAGGTTACAATAACTGCTGGCCAAGCAGTGTTTTGCAAAAAAGGGGCATGTATGATGCGTCATTTTTATGAAAAGGAATTTTGTGCTTTAATAATGTTTTTTACACAAGATTTCATTAGAGAGGTATCTCTTGAATATCAAATGACTTTAAAGAAAGACCAACAAATTGATGATTCAAATTTTCATCTTGTAAAACTAAATGTAGACGATGGCCTAAAATTGTATTTTGAATCTGTTGGTTCATATATTTTTCAGGAAAAGGCACCGGCTGACCAGTTATTGAAATTAAAATTCAAGGAATTAATACTTCAAGTTCTTACTAATGATTCAAATCTGAAATTAAAATCTTATTTTTTATCTATTCTTCAAGAGGGAAATAGGAGTATGGAATCTATAATAAGAAAGAATTTGTGTTTTAATTTATCTATTGAAGATTATGCTAAACTTTGTAACAGAAGTCTTTCAGCTTTTAAAAGAGACTTTAAGCAAGAGTTTGGAAAATCACCGTTAAAATGGCTTGTAGAGGAACGCTTGAAATACGCTAAAGCCAGGCTTATTTCAATAGATGAAAGTATTGTTGAGTTAGCTTTATTTTCAGGGTTTGAATCTACTGAACATTTTATAAGATGCTTTAAAAAGTATTATGGAGAACCTCCTTTAAGATTCAAGTCACTTCACTTTAAAAGATAATATTTCTAAAAAAATAATCAATTTGTTGGGCTAATCCATCAATTCCTTAGTTAGGTATTTAAATACTTTTGTCGATAAAAATTTCAAAAATGAAAAAAGTATTAAGCTCAATTTATGCTATAGTATGTTACGCTATAGGGTTTGTTTCATTATTATATTGGATTGCATCCACAGGAAACTTATTTCCGTCAATTGCAATTGATGGGATTCCCAATATGGACACGTTTACAGCGCTCCTTAAGAATTTTGGACTTGTGGCCTTGTTCGGGATACAACATACAGTAATGGCTAGGAAAAACTTCAAGGAATGGATTACCAAGTTTATTCCACAACATTTAGAAAGAAGCACTTATGTGTTGGCAACAGGTATAGTGTTAACCTTACTGGTATGGCAATGGGAACCTGTTGGGGGTATTATCTGGAGTATAGATAAAGAGAATAGTTGGTATTTTATTATATATGGTTTTTATTTTTTTGGTTGGATAATTTTATTTATCAGTACATTCTTAATCAATCATTTCGATCTCTTTGGATTACGACAAGCCTATCTAAACATTAAAAGAGAACCCTATAAAGATGTCAAGTTCAAGGTAGTTGCATTTTACAAGTATACACGACATCCTTTGTATTTGGGTGCTATTATTGGGATTTGGTCAACTCCCCAAATGACAGTGACCCATCTTATTTATGCCCTTATGCTAACGGGCTATATATTAGTAGGGGTATATTACGAAGAAAAAGATTTAATAGCCAATTTTGGATCAGAATATCTAAAATACAAAGCAAAAACACCTAAGATAATACCAATAAGAATTGGTGTTAAAGGAAGGAAGAGAAATTAATAACCGTTTGTCATGAACACAACAAGAACTTTGAACATGCATCCTGAAGATTTCAGAAGCGCAGGTCATTTATTAGTTGATGAAATAGCCAATTTCCTCAAGAATTTACCAAAACTAAAGGTTACAACCTCAAAATCACCATCTGAATTAAGAGCTGCTTTGCCTGAAAATTCACTGCCTTCAAATGGAATGGATACAAGCGAGTTAATTTTGGAAACAATGAACCTTTTAGTTGAGAATTCACTATTCAACGGACATCCCAAATTTTGGGGATATATTACTTCTTCAGCGTCCCCTCTAGGAGCACTAGCAGATCTATTGGCATCTTCTATAAATGCCAATGTGGGAGCACAAACCCTATCACCTATTGCAACTGAAATTGAAAAGCAAACTATAGCATGGCTTGGAGACCTAATAGGTTACGGAGAAAATACTGAAGGTGTTTTTGTGAGTGGAGGAAATATGGCAAATTTTTTAGGATACATTGCCGCTCAAAAACGATTTATATTAAATCAGTCACCAAATAACAATAATAAGCAAACTAATTTTGTTTTATATTGTGCAAAAGGGACGCATACGTGGGTACAAAAAGCAAATGATCTATTTGGATCAAGGGGAGATATCATTCGTTGGGTAGAGACCAATATTCATGGGCAAATGGATATCACAATTCTTAAACAGTTATTAATTAAAGATAAAAAAGAAGGTAAATCTCCTTTTCTTATAATAGGAAATGCAGGAACAGTTGAAACAGGATCTGTTGATGAACTTATCCAAATTGGTTCAATTTGCAAAGAACATGATATTTGGTTTCATGTTGATGGTGCCTATGGTGCTCTAGCCTCAGCATTACCTGAGTATTCCAAGATGTTTGAGGGGCTGAAAAATGCTGACTCTATGGCTATAGATCCTCATAAATGGTTATATAGCCCAATAGAAGCTGGATGCATATTGGTTAAAGACAACAGGTATCTTAAAAAGGCATTTAGCCACAAACCCGTGTACTACAACTTTGATGGAGAGGATACTGATATGCCTTTAAACTTTCATGAATTGGGACTGCAAAATTCAAGAGGGTTTAGAGCTTTGAAGGTCTGGATGTCCCTTAGGCAGATAGGTAAGAATGGATTTATAGAAATGATGAGACATGATATAAAAATGGCTAAAAAATTGTTTGAAATGGCAGAGATTCATAACAATTTAGAAGTTGTAACAAATAATCTTAGCATCACAACTTTTAGATATGTTCCTCAAAACAGCCAAAATGAATACCCCTTAGAATATTTAAATAGTCTAAACCAAAAGCTTTTGGATTTACTACAAAAAGGAGGTGATGTTTTTTTAAGCAATGCCATAGTCAATGACAAATATTGTTTAAGAGTATGTGTAGTGAATTTCAGGACCCAAGAATCGGATATTGAGGAATTGATAAAAATAGTGGATTTAGAAGGAGGGAAGATTCATTCTCAAATGAAATCATAATATCCTTTTTTAAATTGTTTTTAGTATAAATTAATAATATTATGAAAAGGTCTATTCATTTTTTAATGTTTACAATTTTTAGCTTCCATATCTATGGACAAACTAAAAATTGTGATTGTAGAACTGTTTCTGGAGAAGTTATGAAATATTCTAAAAGAGACTATTCTTTAGTAAATGAAATGCCTATTTATTCTGAAAAACAATTAGAATTTTATAAAGACAGTATAAAAAGTAACAGGGTGTGTTTGTGTTGGATTGAGGCATTCATAGATGATGAAATCAAGTCCGTGCAAAGCTCAATCATTGGAATATGGACAGATGACAAATCAAATTTTGCAATTCTTAAAAGCAAGGGATACTATAAGGCTTATATTTTAGATTCAACTATTGATTCCATACAACATGGAGAATTGAAAGCTGAGTTTCTTCTAAACGAGACAGGAAATGGTTTTCATGGCATATACTATTCTTATAACTACACCCCTATGCATATTGAAGGAGACGTTTGTAAAGAAGGCACTCTTTTGGTTTTAACAAGGGGCCTGATTTGGCGAAGACTTAAGGATGCGCAAATAATCGATTATATGAGTGAGTAGTCTTATATGAAGCTGTTAAATATTGAAAAATTAATCACACAATATAATGAAAACACGTATTATTATTTTTAATTCTTTATTGTTAATATTATTTGCTTTTAGCTGTAATACTGAAGACGAGGTAGATAGTCAAGAATCTATCATTGAAGATTTACTTACTATAGAAGGAGGAAGGTGGTTTGCAGAAGGGCAAACCGGATTAGTGTTAGATGAATGCGATAAACATACGAATTATACTTTTTTGGAAAACGGAAACCTTCAATTTGAAATTTATGATGACTCATCAGGCACATGTGAAATTGGTGTATCTATTTCAGGTATATGGAAATTGATTTCGGAAACTGAACTCGTACTATTATTTGAAGGGCAAACATCAATTGTTAACATTGAGAGTGTTACTGTAGATGTTCTTGTGTTAAGTTGGAAGTTAGAGGATGAGACTGTTACATATATTCTAGACAAAAGTCAAGGAAATGGGTAGTTAAACAAAAAAGAATAACATTTTCAAAGTTATATTTGAAATAAAGCATAAAATATTATGAAATACAGAAGAATTGACAAACCAAAACCAAGTGAGTATCCTGAATATTCACATATTTACCTTGATTTGATGGCAGACGATGGGAAAGTTTTGGATCATTTGGCAAACAATTTCCAAATAATTAAAAAGTTCATCAAAAAAATTCCTGAGGATCTTTTGTTATATAGATATGCAAAAGGAAAATGGACGATTAAAGAGATTTTAGTTCATATTATAGACGATGAACGAATATTTGCATATCGGGCTTTACGAAATGCAAGAAATGATGATACCCCGGTTCATGGTTTTGATCAGGATAACTACGCGAGATATTCCGAGGCAAATGAGAGAACATTAAAAGATATATTTGACGAATATGAATCCGTCAGGAATTCTACAATAACACTTTTTCAATATTTACCAGACAATTGTTTTATGAGAACTGGGGCTGGAATAGATACTGACGGAAGTATTTTAAACAAAAGAACTGTGAGAGCATTGGCATATCATATTGCTGGACATGAATTGAGGCATTTTAATATTATAAAGGAAAGGTATCTAAATTTAATTTAGTTTGGAACTTTACTTTTAAAACCGTTAAGGCTAAAAATATACTATTCTTTTATTAATTGAGATTCAACTTTTTTTTAAGATAAAAAATTAAAAGTATAGCCTATTTAGACATTAGTAATGATATGATTTTATTCATAATCAATTGTGATTTAGAATTATTTCAATATAAAATTTATAAAGAATATTGGAATTAATTTCTCTATAGATTTGTTTAAATATTTGTGGCCATTTTATCAATATAATGGGCTAAATAATCAATAGTATCTCTTTTTAATAATTGAATTTTGTAAAATAATTATAAAGCATAATATTTAGTTAACATGAAAAGATCAAATTTAAAAAAACTCACTTGTAAAGAACTAAATGAAAAAACTCAAATTCGGAAAAACAATCCAATTAAATGTCATGTTGGTTTCTGGGAAGCACTATGCTTATTAAAATAGATGGTGTTATATCCTAAAATCATAAGGTCTATAACTATAAGAGATAACACATTGTTGTATTTGTTTTTTGTAATTTACTAAAGATGAAAATAAGAAAGGCATTCAAATCAGACCATGATCAAATTTGGAATATTTTTTCAGAAGTCATTAAAACTGGGGATACTTATGTGTTTTATCCAAATACACCAAAAGCTAAACTCAAAAGACTTTGGTTAGCTGATGATATGACGACATTTGTTGCGGAAGAAAATGGTCGGATTTTAGGGACCTACATTATAAAACCTAACCAAATTGATTTGGGAAACCATATTGCTAATTGTGGTTATATGGTGTCCTCAAATGAAAAAGGTAAAGGAGTTGGAAAGCAATTGTGTGAACATTCGATCCAATTTGCCAAAGAAAAAGGTTTTATTGGAATACAGTTTAATGTAGTGATAAGCACCAATAAAGTAGCGATTGGACTGTGGAAAAAATATGGATTTCAAATAATTGGGGTTACACCAAAAGGATTTAGACATCCAAATTTAGGTCTTGTAGATACTTATATAATGTTTAAAGAATTATAAAAACCGTAATGTATTGATATTAAAATTTAATTAAAACCAGTATAAGGTGATGTACTTAGGTTCATAGTAGAATGTTTTGTTTAACCTGTAATTAAGTAGATAATGAAACCTTTTAAAATACATTTTGATCAAAAAAACTTAATGATTTATAGGTTAGATTGAAATTGACTCGATGGCCAGATGTAATTGATAATTCCCATTGGCAATTTGGTGTAAGTATGGAATTTATGAAAGATTTACATCAATACTGGTTAGATACTTATGATTGGAGATAAACAGAAAACAATATTAATGACTATGAAAATTTTATTATCAATATTGAAGGTTTAGATATTCATTTTTTGCATATCAAAAAGAAAGGGGAAAATACAATACCAATAATTATTACTCATGGCTGGCCTGGTTCTTTTCTGGAAATGATGAAACTAATTCCTATTCTGACCCCAAAATACAGAGTGCTCTTTTGATGTTGTCATTCCATCAATGTTGGGATATGGGTTTTCAAGTAAAGTCACAACAAAAGGATGTAACGTTGGCCTTATGGCTGATTTGTGGGTCAAACTTATGACTTCTTTAGGATATGAAAAATTTGCTATTCAAGGTGGTGATTTTGGAGCAGGTGTTTCATCCTCAATAGCCTTTAAATATCCCAATAGGGTTATAGGAATACATTTAAATTACATTCCCGGCAATTATTTTCCAGAGCTGGGGGTTAATGAAGTATTCATTGAAGAAGAAAATAAATACCTAAAGGATGAGTCCGATTGGTATTTGAGAGAAGGGGGTATTCATTGCAACAAAAAACAAAACCATTGACTTTATCTTATGGTCTTAACACTTAATTGAGAATTATGAAGTAAATCCAGCATTACAGTTTATCAAAGATGTTGGTGTAGACTGGAAACAAACCAAAGTTTTAAATGGAGAAGTTGGTGATTTTGTTACAATAGCAAGGCAGGAAAAAGGGACTGAAAATTGGTTTATTGGAAGCATTACTGATGAAAATCCAAGAAATATTTCAATCTCATTAAAATTTTTGGAGCCGGGGCAATATTATGATGCAATAATTTATGAAGATGGAAAGAATGCACATTGGGATAAAAATCCCACAGACTTGAACATTAGAAAAATGGAGGTGTCACAAAATATGAGTTTAGACTTAAATTTAGTCTCTGGTGGGGGTGCCGCAATAAGTCTTATAAAACGATAGTAATTTTTTTTGAGTTAGTTTGGGAAAGGAGTTGATGAAAATCAACTCTTTTTTTATTAATGAATCAACTCAAATTCTCTAATTCATATATCAAAAGGTTTTACATTCTTTCTGTTCGCTCTAATGAACTAGACTAAATTGTTTTACTTTATATATTAAAGAGGTAATTTAGATTTGCCCTTTTTTACATCTAATGCCAATTCATTAATTGTAGTTTTTTTTAATTTCTTCATCAAAACGACTCTTGATTGATTAGCAAGATGATGAATAGGACAAGGATTATCAGAATTACAACGCTCTAAACTTAATAAACAGGCATTTAATCTTTTTTCTCCATCAATTACATTAACAATGTCCATCACATTTCTTTTTTTATCTTCTTCACTTAAATAGAATCCTCCTTTTGGGCCACGTGTGGAAGATATCAATTTTTGCTTTGCAAGTTCTTGTAATAACTTAGCAATATATGCCTGTGGTACATTTATGGGTTCAGAAATATCTTTTACCATAATTTTATGTTCTTCGTCAGAATGGATTGCTAAAAACAATACAGCTTTTATGGCATATTTAGAGGAATTCGAAATCATTTTTGTTAATTATTTATTGTGTCAAAATAAAAAAGATATTTTTGTCTTAAATATGATTTAAATCATATTTTAGAATCTACCTTCATTTTATTTTTGTATATTATTAAATCAAATTTTTATTAAAAAATAACTTTAAATCAACATGAAAACAATGTTAAAATTATTCTCACTTTTATTTATTAGCTTACTTATTAGTTGTGGAGGAAAGGACGAAAAAAAGAAAGAGTCATTTTCTTATGAAAAAAAGACTACTAATGAAACAAAAGCACCAGTTAAAACTGAAACAATTCCAGCTTCTGCAAAAGTAGATTTAACCAATAAAGGGATTGGTCCAATTAGTTCAGTTGTGTTAAACGCTGAAATTGACCAAGCAATGGTTACACATGGACAAGAAATTTACAACAAAATGTGTACAGCTTGTCACAGACCAAATAAAAAATTTATTGGACCTGCACAAGCAGGAGTGATGGAGCGTAGAACTCCAGAATGGATTATGAACATGATTTTGAACCCTGAAGAAATGGTTCAAAAAGATCCTTTGGCCAAAGAGTTATTGGCTGAATTTAATGGAGCTCCTATGGCAAATCAAAATCTTACTCAAGAGGAAGCCAGAGCTGTATTAGAATACTTCAGAACTTTAAAATAGTATATATGAAAACCAAACTAAACATTTTATTAACCTTTTTTGCGGTCTTGTGCGCTTTTAGTTGCAAGAACAATCAAGACTCAGAAACTAAAGAACCTTCAGTAGCAGTAAGTAATACAACTGAAGCAAAGCAAGGGCAGGCTTTTATTAAAGATGATGAATCAAAACCTAACGTCTTACAAATTGCAATTGGTTCAAAAGACCATACTACTTTAGTGGCTGCAGTTCAAGCTGCTGAATTGGAGAATGCTTTGGTAAATGCAGGCCCTTTAATGGTGTTTGCTCCAACAAATGAAGCTTTTGCTGCGCTTCCTGAAGGAACGGTTGAAAACTTATTAAAGCCTGAAAATAAAGCAAAACTTGCTCTTATTTTAAAACACCATGTTACTCCTGGTAATTACTCGAAAGAATTTTTAAAAAAATTTAAACACCTAGGTCAAGCTAGTAATGAAAATGTTAGCGTAGAGGTTAAGGGTGATGATGTTTTTATTGGAGGCGCAAAAATTATTGCAAGTATCCCAGCCGGAAATGGGATAGTTCATGTTGTAGATACAGTAATATTGCCAGGAAATTAAAACTAAACACATAATATAATGAAACAAATTTTAAAAGTATCAGTCGGATTTTTAATTACTGCTCTTGTTTTTACAAGTTGCAATAATGATAAATCTTCAAAGTCAAATAGTGCATTAAGTTCTAGTGCAGCAGAGAAAGTATACGTAGCTCCTGGAGAGTATGACGAGTTTTATGCCTTTATTTCGGGTGGTTTTAGTGGACAATTATCTGTTTATGGCTTACCATCAGGTAGATTGTTTAAAGTAATTCCTGTATTCTCACAAGACGCAGAAAAAGCTTGGGGATATAATGAGGAAACTAAACCTATGCTAAATACCTCTCATGGATTTATACCTTGGGACGATTCGCACCATCCGGATATCTCACAAACTAATGGTGTTGTTGATGGAAGATATGTGTATATAAATGCTAATAATACACCAAGAATAGCAAAAATTGACCTTACAACTTTTGAAACCACTGAAATTATTGAAATACCAAATAGTGCAGGAAATCACAGTTCTTCATTTGTAACAGAAAATACAGAATATGTAGTAGCTGGAACTCGTTTTTCTATTCCTATTCCTCAAAGAGATATGTCTATCAAAGATTACAAGGGAAACTTTAAAGGAGCCTTGTCTTTTTTGAAAATCAATCCTGATAACGGTGAAATGGCAATTAAATTTCAATTATTGATGCCAGGGTTTAATTATGATTTATCTCACCCAGGACGTGGAAAATCTCATGGTTGGTTCTTCTTTACAACATATAATACAGAAGAGGCGAATTCTCTTTTAGAGGTGAATGCATCTCAAAATGACAAAGATTTTATTGCAGCCATTAACTGGAAAAAAATTGAAGAGTATGTAAACAATGGTGGAGGCACAAAAGTGCCATCAAAATATGCTCACAATTTATATAGCGATGAAACTCATACAGCAACATCTACTATGATGGATGAAGTATTAACGGTTAATCCTTTAGATGTTCCAGGTGCTGTTTATTTATTACCAACACCAAAGTCTCCTCATGGTTGTGATGTAGATCCTACAGGAGAATATATAGTTGGAAACGGAAAACTTTCTGCAAATCTTACCGTTCACTCATTTACAAAAATGCTTGACGCTATTAAAAACAATAAGATTGATGGAGAAGCTTATGGAATCCCAATTTTAAAATTTGAAGATGTTTTAGCTGGTTCTGTTGTTCAACCAGGCTTAGGGCCATTACACACTGAGTTTGATGGTAAAGGGAATGCGTACACTACATTTTTTATTTCATCAGAAGTTGTAAAATGGAAATTAGGTACTTGGGAAGTTATAGACAGAAAACCAACGTATTATTCTGTTGGTCACTTAATGATTCCAGGTGGTAACTCTGGTCAACCTTTTGGAAAATATGTATTGGCAATGAATAAAATTACAAAAGACCGTTATTTACCTACAGGTCCAGAAGTAACACAATCTGCTCAATTATATGACATTACAGGAGACAAAATGGAACTTCTATTAGATTTTCCAACTATTGGAGAGCCACATTATGCTGCTGGTTGCCCTGCAGATTTAATAAGAGCCAATTCAAAAAAATTATATGAACTAGGAAAGAATAAACACCCTTATGCTGCTAAAGAAGATGCAGATACTAAGGTAACAAGAAAAGGAAATGAGGTTCATATTCAAATGACAATGATAAGAAGTCATTTTTCTCCAGATAATATTGAAGGTATTAAAGTAGGGGATAAAGTATATTTCCATGTAACAAATTTAGAACAAGATTATGATGTCCCTCACGGAATTGCAATGATTGGAGCCAATACTTCAGAGTTGTTAATTATGCCAGGGCAAACAGAAACTTTTGTTTGGGAACCTAAAGAAGTAGGGGTTTGGCCATTTTACTGTACTGATTTCTGTTCTGCTTTGCATCAAGAAATGCAGGGTTATGTAAGAGTTTCTCCTGCCTCTTCAAATATTGAATTATCATGGTCTTTAGGGGAAGATTTTTAATATAACCAAAAGATTTACAAAAAGTTCACATAACATTAAGGCGAGAGTTTTTCGCTCTCGCCTTTAATTAAAATACTTTTAAAAAATCAAATATTTAATTTCATGAAATCGCCATGATTTGGAAACGTAAACACGAATGAAGAAACAGCGATTGCATATGTCCTTTAAAAAAACAAATAATTGTCAACATATGAAAAAATCAAATATAATAATGCTTATTGCTGCATTATTTCCTTTAGCCCTTTTCATTTTTCCTTTGTGGAATATAACTTTAGAAGCTCCTCAATATCCAACTCCTTTAGGGATGAATATTTATATCAATGATTTTGCTGATGCTAACCCATATGATATTAAAAACATCAACTTAATGAACCATTATGTAGGTATGAAATATATTCCTGAGGCTATCCCAGAATTTAAAATATTTCCCGCGGGCATTATTATATCTTCACTAATAGGATTATTTATTGTTTTCAAAGGAAACTATAAATGGTTTTTAGGATGGTTTATATTAATGGTAGTATTAAGCGCTGCTGGGCTTTATGATTTTTATATTTGGGAACATGATTACGGCCATGATTTAGATCCAAAAGCCATCATGAAATTTACTAATCCAGACGGAACGGTGATGGGTTTCCAGCCTCCTTTGTTTGGCACTAAACACATTTTGAATTTTACAGCTCATTCATATCCAAGATTAGGCGCATTCTTTTTAGGATTAGGAATTGCAACATCGTTATTAGCCTATTATGTTGGCTTAAAAACCCATAAAAAAACTTTGAAAGTTTAAATAGCTTAAACATTTAATACTCTAAAAAAATGCAACCAATAAAATATTATTTAACATTTTCATTACTAGTATTTTTTGCTAGTTGTAACGTGTCTCCCCAAGCAATAAACTATGGTTCAGACGGTTGTCATTATTGTAAAATGACTATTGTAGATAAAGTTCATGCTGCAGAAATTGTTACAAAAAAAGGAAAGGCATATAAGTTTGATTCAACAGAATGTATGATAAACTTTTTAAAGGAGTTTGATTCATCCGAAGTTGAATTGTTCTTAGTTAATAGCTTTACAGAACCAGAAAAATTGACTGATGCCACTAAAGCAACCTTTTTAATTAGTCAAAATATACCTAGTCCTATGGGTGCGTTTTTAACGGCTTTCAAAAATGAAGATGAAGCCATTAAAATTAAGTCTGAAAAAGGAGGGAATCTTTATACTTGGCAAGAACTAATAAAGCATTTTAAATAATATTTAAGGTTCCATTTTTTATCATGAAAAACATTAAAGTATTTTTCACACTCTTTTTGTGGCTATTATGTTTGCAAATGGTTTGTGCCCAACGTATTGAAGTGTGTAAAGATTGTGGAATCACGTCATTGAAAGAAGCTATTTTAAAAGCTAAAGATTATGATACAATTCTTGTTAAAAAAGGTATTTATAAAGAATATAATATCCAAATAGATAAACCTTTAACAATTATTGGCGAGAATTATCCAGTTATTGATGGTGAATTAAAAGGAGAAATTATCACTATCGTTTCAGATTATGTTACAGTAGACGGACTTTTTATTATTAATGTAGGGACAAGTTATACTGAAGATTATGCAGCCATTAGAGTGAAACGAAGCAAACATTTTGAAATAAAAAATTTAGTACTTGAAAAATTATTTTTTGGTATCTATCTTGAGAAAGCTGAAGATGGCAAAGTGCATAACAACAAAGTAATTGGTCAGGCCATTCAAGAGCATAATTCGGGAAACGCTATACAATTATGGTATAGTAAAAAAATCAGTATTCAAAATAATATAGTACAACATGTTAGAGATGGTATTTATTTAGAATTTTCAGATGATTGTATTATAAAAAATAACGTAAGCACTAATAATCTTCGTTATGGTTTGCATTTTATGTTTTCAAATAATGATATATACGAAAACAATGAGTTTTCTAAAAATGGAGCTGGTGTAGCAGTTATGTTTTCAAAGAAAATAAAAATGTACAACAATGTATTTAAGGAAAATTGGGGAACAGCTTCTTATGGAGTGCTTTTAAAAGAGATTAATGATGCCGAAATTATAGGTAATACTTTTGAAGAAAACACGATAGGCATCAATATAGAAGGTTCAAATAGGATTGTATATAAAAACAACGATTTTATTAATAATGGATGGGCCATAAAAGTTAGAGGCGCCTGTTACACAAATCAATTTGTGGGAAATAATTTTTTATATAATTCTTTTGATATTTCATATAACAGTAATATAAATGACAATGTTTTTGATAGAAATTATTGGAGCAATTACACCGGTTATGATTTAGACAAAAACGGCATTGGAGATGTGCCTTACAGACCTGTAAAACTGTTTTCTTATATTGTTAACAGAACTCCAGAGACTATTATTTTACTTAGAAGTTTATTTATTGATATTATTGATTTTTCAGAAAAAGTGTCTCCAGTTTTTACACCAGACAACCTAATGGACAACAATCCTTTAATTAAAAAAATACCATGATTAATATTCATAATCTACATAAAAAATTTGGAAAAAACATTGTGCTTAGCGGTGTAAATCTTGATATTAAAGAAGGAGGGATTTTCGCAATTCTTGGGCCAAATGGCTCAGGAAAAACTACGCTTATTAAATCAATTTTAGGAATGGTAATTCCAAATAAAGGAACCATTAATTTACTAGGAAAAAGCATTAAAAACAATTCAGATTACAGAAATAAGATTGATTACTTACCTCAAATAGCAAACTTTCCAAGTAATTTAAAAGTGAAAGAGCTTATTACCATGATAAAAGATTTAAGAGGTAATAAAACAACACATGATAATGATTTGATAAATCAATTTAAACTGGAACCATTTCTAGATAAAAAACTAGGAAACCTTTCTGGTGGCACAAAGCAAAAAGTAAATTTAGTTTTAACCTTTATGTTTGACAGCCCAATCATTATTCTTGACGAACCAACATCTGGATTAGATCCAATTTCCTTATTACGTTTAAAAGATTTAATTCAATCTGAAAAATCTAAAGGAAAAACCATATTAATCACGTCTCACATCATGAGCTTTGTTGAAGAAATATCCGATGAAATAGTTTTTCTGTTAGAAGGACAAATTTATTTTAAAGGAACAATTAACGAGCTTAAAGAAAAGACAAATCAAACAGATTTTGAACATGCCATTGCATCCATTTTAACAGAAAACCATGCTTAAGATATTAAAATATAGTTTTTACGATTTAATGCGTAGCCGCTGGAGTTACGTGTACTTTGCTTTTTATTTATTACTCGGCATTGTTTTGTTGTTTTTAAATAATGACCTATCAAAGGCGGTCATAACTTTAATGAACATCATCATAGTTTTAGTGCCTTTAATTGGAACTATTTTTGGAGTAATGTACTACTATAATTCTAAGGAATTTACAGAGCTTTTATTAGCTCAACCTTTAAATAGGTCCTCAATATTTTTAGGCCAATATTTAGGCGTAGCCTTTTCATTATCAATGAGTTTAATTTTAGGGTTAGGATTGCCTTTTATTTTTTATGGATTATTCAAATCTAATGCTATTTGGGACTTTTCTCTATTGATAATTACAGGCACCTTCCTCACATTTATTTTCACTGCACTGGCATTTAACATTGCCTTGTCAAATGAAAATAAAATTAAAGGATTTGGCTATGCTATTTTATTATGGTTGCTTTTAGCAATCATATACGATGGCATATTTTTAATGTCTCTTATCCTTTTTGAAGATTATCCGTTAGACAAATTATCATTAATTGGTACCATGTTAAATCCTATAGATTTATCAAGAACGCTTATTCTATTAAAATTAGATATTTCAGCTTTATTAGGATATACTGGCGCTGTTTTTAAACAATTTTTTGGAACAAATTTTGGGCTAATTGTGTCCTTCATCATGTTAACGCTTTGGGTCATTTTTCCCGTTTTCAGAATTGTTTACAAATCAAAAAGAAAAGACTTTTAGAAAAACATATTTCAAATTAAAGAATAAAAAAACCAATAAAAAAATCACTTAATATATTAATCATGAATACAATAGATAACAAAACAGTAGCAGAAGTAGTGGCTGAAAACATTAAAACAGCTCACATTTTCAAAAAATTCGGTATAGATTTTTGTTGTGGTGGTGGAATCACCATAGAAAAAGCTTGCCAAAAAAAGAATCTTGATTTTTCTCAAATAAAAGAAGAATTATTGAATGTAGATGAAGCTCCTAAAGCTTATAATTACAATTCATGGAATCTTGATTTTTTAATCGATCATATTATAAATGTTCATCATAGTTATGTTAAAGAATCAATTCCATTAATTCTGCAATATTCAAATAGAGTAGCAGAAGTTCATGGACATCATTTTACTGAAGTTATTGAAATCAATAAACTTTTTAATGAAGTAGCAAACGAACTATACTCTCATTTGCAAAAAGAGGAAAATGTTTTATTTCCATATATTAAAAAACTATTACATATAAAAAATGAAGAGCAACCTTTAAGTTTGCCACCATTTGGTAATATTAACAATCCAATAGCAATGATGGAATCAGAACACGAATCTGTTGGAGATATTTTTAAGGAAATAGCAAGATTAACTAATAATTATACACCACCACAGGAAGCGTGTAATACCTTTAGAGCCCTTTACTCAAAACTAGATGAGTTTGAACAAGATTTACATCAACACATTCATTTAGAGAACAATATTTTACATCCAAAGGCCAAACAATTAGAAAAAGATTTATTAGTTAATTAATTTTATTCAGTCTAGGCCACAAATTAAACCCCAGTAATTACTGGGGTTTTTGTTTTTTGTCTTCCCAATTAAACTAACTATAAGTTTATATCTATTCAGATTTTTGTTCTAAATCTATAATTAAATTAGCAATTAGTGCAGTCCAACCCGTTTGATGTGAAGCACCAAGACCTTTGCCGTTGTCGCCATCAAAAAATTCATAAAACAGATGCTGATTTTTAAAGTGCTCATCTTTTGAGTAAACTTTATTTGGATCATCCGAATGATATTGAAATTTACCTTCTTTATTTCTCTCAAAAAGCTTTATCAATCTTTTTGAGAGCTCATTAGCAATTTCCTGTAAGTTAATTTTATTGCCAGAGCCGGTTGGAAATTCATAAACATATTCTGGCCCATAATATTTATAATACTTACGTAATGATTGAATAATCATGTAATTTATTGGTATCCATATTGGTCCTCTCCAGTTAGAATTGCCACCAAACATATTTGAACGGCTCTCGCCAGATTCGTATTGGATTTGGTGATGTCCGTCATGTTGAAACACATATGGGTGTTTCTCGTGATATTTGGATAGAGAACGAATTCCGTAGTCTGATAGAAATTCATCTTCATCTAATAAGCGTTTTAGCAAATGCTCTAATCTGAAACCACGCATTATAGAAAACAAATAATCACCTTCTTCATTTGTTTTATCTAAATTAGAAATTAAAGAAGCTAGATCAGGTCGTGTTCTTATAATTTCATTTGCTCTAATTCTAAATTCTTTTAATTCTTCAAATAAATCCTTATTGATAATTTCAACGGCAAACATTGGAATAACACCTACTAAAGATCGAACTCTTAATCTTTCTGTAGCACCATTATTCATTTCTACTACATCATAATAAAAATTATCTTCATCATCCCAAAGAGATATATCTTTTTTGCCAATATGGTGCATTGCCCAAGCTATATTTAAAAAATGCCTAAAAAACTTGGCAGCAGATTCTTCATAAGTTTTATTCGCTTTTGCAAGCTCTAAAGACATACGCAGCATGTTTAATGTGAACATTGCCATCCAGCTAGTAGCATCAGCTTGCTGCATTCTAGTAATACCTTGAGGCATATGATTACGATCAAATACGCCTATATTATCCAAGCCTAAAAATCCACCTTCAAAAAGATCTGTTCCGCTTTTATCTTTTTGGTTTACCCACCATGTAAAATTGATTAGGAGCTTTTGAAATGCTTTTTCTAAAAAAGTAGTATCTCCTTTGCCTTTAAGTTTTTTATCCTTTTCATAAACTGTCCAAACTGCCCAAGAATGAACAGGTGGATTAACATCACTGAAGTTCCATTCATAGGCTGGAATTTGACCATTTGGATGCATATAGCTTTCTTGTAATACTAACAATAGTTGTTCCTTGGCAAAAAACGGGTCTATTTCCACAAAGGAGGCCATGTGAAATGCCAAATCCCAAGCGGCATACCATGGGTATTCCCATTTATCTGGCATTGATATAACATGTCTGTTGGTAAGGTGTTGCCAACTAAAATTTCTTGGGTTTGACCTATTTGGTTTTGCTTCTCCTGGGCCTCCAAAAAGCCACTTAAAAACATCATTGTAATAAAATTGCTTAGTCCATAGCAATCCTGAAAAGGCACTTTTTGCAATTGCTTGGTGCGCTTTAGGGATATTGTTTTTTATTTTTTCGTTGTAAAACTCTTCACATTCATGTATTCTTTTTTCAAATACAGTATCAAAATCTGTCCAAGGGTTTTGTAATTTATTTTTACTTAAACGTACCTTTATAATTTTTTCTTGCCCACCTTTAAGTTTAAATTTATGCCAAATAGCCAGTTTTGAACCATTTTTTTCTGGATTCACAGTTGGTTTTCCATCAACAACATGATCATTTATGCCATCTTTAACATAATTTGTTTCGTTTGAAAAATTATAAATGTGTTTGTTGTTCGTTTCGTTTTCACAAAATAGCTGTTTTCCATTTTCATGATAAAAATAGTATCTACCGTTTCTGATACTTCTAGATTGCACACAATTATCTGCTATAGATTTCATGTTAGGGCGTGAAAAACGCTTGTTATGTTTCCAGAAATTTCTAAACCAAAGATGTGGAAGAACATGAATTTCAGCCTTTTTTTTACTTCTGTTTACCACAGTAATTTTCATAAGAATATCATCAAAATCGGCTTTTGCATATTCTATAAAACAATCAAAATATTTATTTTTTTTAAAGCAATTTGTATCTAAAAGTTCATATTCTTCTTGCTCTCGGTTTCGGTTGTTATTATTTGCAACCAAATCAGTATAAGGAAATTTCTTTTGTGGGTACTTATAGAGGTATTTACAATAGGAATGTGTTGGTGAAGATACTTGATGAAAATAGAGTTCTTTAACATCTTCACCATGATTACCTTGATTATTTGTAAGACCAAACAGACGTTCTTTTATAATAGCATCCTTGCCATTCCAAAACGCAGGAGCTAGACATAATATTTCTCTTGAATCACAAAATCCACCAATGCCTTCTTCTCCCCATCTATACGCATTGCTTCTGGCCCTTTCATGATTTACAAACTCCCAAGCATTTCCATGTTCGCTATAATCTTCCCTTACGGTTCCCCATTGTCTTTCTGCTAAATAAGGCCCCCATTTTTTCCAATTTTTGTAACTGTCAGTAACGGCTAATCTTTCTGCTTCAGAACCTTTATTAATCATATGCAAATGTTATATAGTTGGATGTTTTTAATTGGGTTTGAAGTAAAAATAAGTTTTTTTTTCGCAAATGGTTATTCAAGCAATTAGTATTGCTTAATTAACTTTTTTTACAAGAATTCTTTTATTATCTCTTAAAAAAAGGGTCGTTATTTGATGAAGTCTTATTAAGCTCAAATGAAAAAAGATAAAAAACTAACTGTAGTTTTAATTTGTGTCAGTTTAAAATATTATTTATCAATTTTAATTCTTCTGATGTGAAATTGAGATTGTTTTGAATTGCTACTGCCTCTTCAATATGTGAAACTTTACTTGCGCCAATTATTACAGATGTAACTCGTTTATCTCTTAAAACCCAGGCCAAAGCCATTTGAGACATTTTTTGACCACGTTTTAAAGCAATGTCATTCAGTTTTTTAACTTTTTCAATTTTATCTGGAGTTAAATCAGAATTTTTTAAAAAGCCATGAGACTTAGCAACTCTTGAATCTTCGGGAATTTCATTCAAATACTTATCAGTAAGTAAACCTTGAAAAAGAGGACTGAAAACTACAGACCCAACGCCGTTTTTTTCTAAAGTATCAAGTAGTCCGTCTTCAATAAATCTGTTAAACATACTATACTTTGGTTGATGTACCAAACATGGTGTTCCTAAAGATTTTAGAATATCAAAAGCAATTTGTGACTGTTCTGGGCTATAGTTTGAAATTCCCGCATAAAGTGCTTTTCCAGAACGCACAATTTGATCTAGAGCCATCATGGTTTCTTCTATAGGAGTGTTTGGGTCTGGGCGGTGACTATAAAAAATATCCACATACTCGAGTCCCATGCGTTTTAAACTTTGGTTGCAACTTGCAATTAAATTTTTTCTAGAACCCCATTCACCATAAGGACCTGGCCACATTAAATAACCTGCTTTTGAAGAGATAATCATTTCATCTCTGTATGATTTTAAATCTTTTTTTAAAATAGATCCAAAAGTAGTTTCAGCCGAACCAGGAGGTGGACCATAATTATTAGCTAAATCAAAATGTGTAATACCTAAATCAAAAGCTCTAAGAACCATGGTCCTAGAATTTTCAAAAACATCAACACCACCAAAGTTATGCCAAAGGCCTAGTGATATTTTAGGTAATAGGATGCCACTATTTCCGCAGCGATTATATTGCATCTCATTATATCTATTCGGATTTGCTACATAGCTCATAATAATATTTTGATTTTTAAAAATTAACTAATTTGTTTATTCAAAGCTAAATGAATTGTTTCACTTTTTGAATAAATTAATTCAAAAATAAACTTATTAAAATTAATTATGAAGATGATTTTTTTGTGAAGTTTGCAGAACCTTATATTTATTGATTAATTCTTTCATTTATAAAAAATAATATTAGATTTACAATTCTTTAATTTTTAAAATTCTACTAAGAAAAAACTAAATTAATTATATACAACACTAACTATGACTACACATTTTGAATTTTGGGATTACTTTATTTTCGTAGCTTATGCCGTTTTAATATTAGGTGTAGGGTTATGGGTTTCTAGAGATAAAGCAGGACATCAAAAAAATGCAGAAGATTATTTTTTAGCAAGTAAATCTTTACCTTGGTGGGCTATTGGAGCTTCACTTATTGCAGCAAATATATCTGCAGAACAATTTATAGGAATGTCTGGTTCTGGTTTTGCCTTGGGACTTGCAATAGCATCTTATGAATGGATGGCCGCCATCACTTTAATAATTGTTGGGAAATACTTTTTGCCAATTTTCATAGAAAAAGGACTATATACTATCCCTGAATTTGTTGAAAAGCGGTTCTCTACAAATTTAAAAACCATTTTAGCAGTATTCTGGATTGGTCTGTATGTGTTTGTTAATCTGGCTTCTGTATTATACTTAGGAAGTTTAGCTTTAGAAACTATCATGGGAATACCAATGGTGTATGGCGTTATAGGTTTGTCTTTATTTGCTGCAGCATACTCATTATACGGAGGTCTTTCAGCAGTAGCTTGGACAGACGTAATTCAAGTAATCTTTTTAGTTTTAGGAGGATTAGTAACAACCTATATAGCTTTAAATACAGTTTCTAATGGGGAAGGAGTTATTTCTGGTATTAAAACAGTGTACGAAGCGGCTCCGGAAAGATTTGCCATGATTTTTGATAAATCTAACAAATATTATGATATGCTACCTGGTGTAGGTGTTTTAATTGGTGGTATGTGGGTTGCTAACTTATATTATTGGGGTTTCAATCAATATATTATTCAAAGAACGTTGGCAGCTAAATCATTAAAGGAATCTCAAAAAGGTATTTTATTAGCGGCTTTTTTAAAGTTAATCATTCCATTAATTGTTGTAATTCCTGGAATAGCTGCTTATGTTATGATTAATGATCCTGAGATTATGGCTAGATTAGGAGAGTCTTCACTCCACAACTTGCCATCTTTAGAACAAGCAGATAAAGCTTATCCATGGTTGTTACAATTTTTACCAACTGGTATGAAAGGTGTAGCATTTGCAGCATTGGCAGCAGCTATTGTGTCTTCACTGGCATCCATGTTAAATTCTACTTCAACTATTTTTACAATGGATATTTATAAGCAATATATTAACCCAAATGCAGGTGATAAAGCTACAGTTAATGTAGGTAGAATTTCGGCAGCTGTTGCTTTAGTTATAGCTTGTATTATGGCACCACTTTTAGGAGGCATAGATCAAGCATTTCAGTTTATTCAGGAGTATACAGGCATTGTAAGTCCAGGTATATTAGCCGTATTTATGTTAGGTTTATTCTGGAAGAAAACAACCAATAAAGCTGCTATAGTTGGTGCATTGTCATCTATTCCAATTGCTTTATATTTTAAAGTGGCTCCAAACGGATGGTCAACAAATCCATTTTTTGTGAATGTTCCATTTATGGATCAAATGGGTTATACTTTGGTATTAACAATGGCAGTAATAGCTCTTGTTAGTTTTTCACAACATAAAGGTGTTGATGACGAGAAAGGAATTCCTATTACTAAAGAATTATTCAAAACCACACCATTATTTAATATAGGTGCTTTTGCAGTTATGATTATTGTTGCAGCTTTATATGCGGCATTTTGGAATTAATTAAAACTATATTTATAAAAAAGGGTTGAATTTTTTCAACCCTTTTTTATGTGGTTTATTTTTTCAAAACCTAACAAAAGTCATATTTTATAATATAATCATTATGTTACTTTGTAATGTTATTTATTGGTTGGTTGATAACAAAAAAGGGGAGTAGTTCTGAAAAAGAATTGTTCTCTTTTTTTTTGAAACATTTTTAATCAAGCACTATCCTAAAGCTTTTTTTGTTATATAATATCGCCAACCTAAAATAGCCAATTGCAATTTTGTGGCTTTACTTAAGTCTAACTGTCTTTTTGAATAACTAGGAAAAAGAATCTTATTAATCTTCGCTAAAATTTTAAAAACTTGCTTTTGCATTTTGTAAAATTAGTAAAACTTATTCTAGACTAAGTTCTACTATTTTAAATTTTTAGATCGAAAAAATAATGTCAATAAACATTAAAGCAAGTGTAATCATGTTTTAAGATTTTAGAGGTTAATAAATAAGTTTAATTTTGTTGTAATTTTAAGATACAAAATAAGTGATATTACTTCCAAAGGATTTTGCAGAAATCAATATCTGTAACTATAAATATATAACTAGAAGAATCATTAATGTTACAATATTTAATAATTTGTCTTCAAGTGAATTTTAAATTAAAATGTAATAATCATTTTTTATATTAAAATTGTAATTTTTAAAGATAGATTTAGTGCAAGCTTTTTAAAACCAAGGAGCTTTTAATTTAAAAACAGCTTGTTTTTTATAATTTCATCTTATATTAATTTCAAAAAATTAAAAATATAGTAATATTTAAAACCTAAAAAAATAGTTTCTATATATGTACATTTGCAAAAAAGTCTCTCATGAAAAAAAAGTTACTAATTGTTTTTGTTTTTTTATTAAGTCAGTTAGCAATAAGTCAAATTGTTATTAATGAATTAGATTGTGATACGCCAAGTACAGATGACAAAGAATTTTTAGAATTAAAATCTGGTACACCAAATTTTCCGTTAGATGGTTATGTAGTTGTATTCTTTAATGGATCGGTTTCAGGAAATAACTCTAGTTATTTTACGATTGATTTAGATGGCTATACTACAGATGTTAATGGGTTGTTTTTAATAGGAAGTAATTCCGTGTCTCCTATACCACAGCATTTAATACCAGTTGGTGTTATTCAAAATGGTGTAGATGCCATAGCAATTTATCAAGCAAATGATTTTGATTTTCCTGAATTTACAATCGCTTATGTTGATGAAACACTTATTGATGTTTTGTTGTATAGAACAACCCAAAGTGATGGTACAGGATTAGTTCCCATTTTTTCAACATTTGATCCCAATATTGAGATTATTACTGAAGGAGGCTTACATAACACCAATTCTATACAAAGAAACAATGATGGATCTTATTCTGTAGGTGTCCCAACACCAAGACAATTAAATGATGGTAGCGGAATCGTGTTAAATGGGCTATTCATGTCAATTGCTCAAACACAATATAATGAAGGAGACTCATTTGATATTACTTTTACAACTGAACAAAATGTAGCATCAGATTTATCATTTAATATTAGTTTGAATAATGGCACATTTGACACTTCAGATTTTATTGGAACAACGTCGTTAACTATTCCAACAGGGCAAAATTCAGTTTCAACAACAATTATCTTAACAGATGATGCAGATGATGAAGGTGATGAGGTTCTAAAAATTAGTTTATCTACTTTACCTGTTGAATACTTAAAATTGAATGATAATCTTGAAATAAGAGTTGTTGATAATGATTTTGTTGTGTCTGCTTGGGGAACACCTTTAATTCCAACATATGGATTGGTTTCAAGCAAGCAACCAGCAAATTATTATGATAGTTTAGATGGGTTGTCAGGAACGTCCTTAAAGCAAGCAATACAAGATATTATTGTAAATCCAGCAATTGTAAGGGCTCAAACCTATGCTGATATTGTTGATATTTTAAAAGAAGTTGATCAAAACCCAAAAAACAGTAATGAGGTTTGGTTATTGTATACAGAACAAGGAAGGCCTAAACTAGATTATCAAACTACATCAAATAATTTAGGTAAATGGAACAGAGAGCATGTGTATCCAAGATCCCGTGGTGGTTTTGACAGTATTGATGCTGATGATATTGCTGATGGAAGAGATGTTTATTGGACAACTACAGCAGATTCAATTCGTCATGGAAATTCAGATGCTCACGCTTTAAGAGCTGCCGATGGACCAGAAAACAGTATCCGTAATAACCAAAACTATGGTGCAAACGAGTATGATGGTCCATCAGGAAACGCTGGGAGTTTTAAAGGAGATGTGGCGAGAAGCATTTTTTATATGGTGACTCGTTATAACGGGATTGATGTTGTAAATGGGTATCCAAGTGATATTCCAGATGGGTTTATTGGCGATCTAGCAACATTACTTGATTGGCATAGAAATGATCCGCCAGATGACTATGAAATGAATAGAAACAACTTGGTTTACACCTGGCAATACAATAGAAACCCATATATAGATGAGCCTTATTTGGTAGAGTATTTATGGGGAACTCATATAGGTGAATTGTGGAGCCAGTCTTTAGGAGTAAATACAAATAATATACTTAAAGTAGAAGTTTATCCTAATCCTTCTAAAGATGGGTTTTATTTTAAAGGGATTAAAAACGAAACTAGTATTGATTTGTTTTCTGCTGAAGGAAGAAAGATTGAAACCAAAACACTAGTTAAGGATTCTTATCTCAATTATAATTTATCTAGTGGGATGTATTTGTTAAAAATTTCTTCTGAAGGGAAATCTTCAATAAAAAAGATTGTAATTAAATAAAATAAAAAAGGCTGTCTAAAAAGTAGATAGTAACCGTCATTACGAACAACGTGAAGTAATCTTTTTATTGATTACTAATAACATAAAGATTGCTTAGTGCCTCGCAATGACATAAAAAATTACTTTTTAGACAGCCTCTTTTTTAGAGTATATAGTTTTATTTTTTTAAGGTAATTTCAACAACCCCATCTTTCCCTTTATCGCCATATTTTTTAGTAGCAGTATCTCCTTTTAAAACTTTGACAGATTCAATAGTATCAGGATTCAAATCATTCATTTCTTCTTTAGTAATCTCTTTTTCATCAACTAAGAACAAAGGTTCTTTTCCATCTGTTGAAACAATTTTCACAGTTTCATGGCCTCCGCTTTTAATCATGATTTTTTTATGATCAGTGTCTTCTGTAGTCCAAGTCATATCATCTTTGTCTCCATTAGATTTAACAGTAATTTTATATGATTTTTTATCTCCTTTTTTTGTTACTAATGTTGAATCTTCGTCTGAATTAAAGTGAATCATTTTTACTTTATGCTTTTTCATGATTTTTGAAGTATCTCCATCTTTTATAACAAAGGTTTTAATTTCAATATCATCAGAATTGTCATCATCTGAAGAAACAACAAAAACATTATTATCAGAATCTGTATTATTTATGTCATGTTTGTCGCCATCTTTAGTTATAAAAACCATTTGATGTTCTTTTTTTAAATGGCTATTTCCAATGGATATATTTTTTCCATTGTCATCTACACTAATTTTAATAGGGTTAATTGCCTTATCAGTATCAATACTATAGTTTGCATTTGAAGATTTTGAATTTATTTCAATTTTAATAGCAGTAATTTCACCTTGCTTGTTTCGATCAATATCTTTAATTTTTAAAGTAATACCTTCATTTTTAAATGTTGTTTTTAATTTTTCAAAGTCGCTATCTGAATAATCTTTGGTAATAATAACTTCTATACTAGAAGATGTTAATTCAGATTTTTTTGATATTAGGTTGTTTAATATAGGTTTAACAATAGGATTGCTTACTGTCTCTGGTTTAAGAATATTAAGCAATTCATTAAAAACCGGAAGTTCTTCAGGAGAGTTTGAATTTGTTGGAGTTAATTTTTTTTCAATAATAACTTCTTTAGTATTAAAACTCATTAAAAATAAAGTTAGCGCAGGAATAATTAGAGCATACTTTAATAAATTGATTTTTTTTGATTTTGATTTGTGTAACATAACGATTCGTTTTTTGATTAATGAATTATAAAAATTATTGGTTAAAGCCAATTGATGAGTTGGCATACTTGTTTTTAATAAAGTGTATTGATAACTTTTTTTGCAATTAGAAGAGTTTATAGCCGTTTTATCGGCAATAAACTCTAGATTTTGTTTTAAAGCTTTATTGTAAAACCAAATAAACGGATTAAACCAAAATAGAATGCAAGCAAGTTGTGCTAATAAAATATCAAAGGTGTGATGTTGTGATACATGCACTTTTTCATGAGTGATAATTTGTTCTAATTCTGAGTCGCTAAACTGCTTTGGATTATAAACTATATAGTTAAAAAATGAAAAAGGCAAAACAGCTTTGTTTGTTTTTATAAAATTATAATGCTCTACTTTTTGTTTTTTACTATTTATTATCAATGGGAATAAAGATGTTATTTGTAATATAAATTTCAAACTAAAAACAACAACACCTAATAAATACATGGTATTTAAAAGTAATAACACATCAAATGGATTACCAGTTGGTTGTACTGCAGCATTATCTTCAACAAAAACAAGATTATCTAAAATAACAGGAGTTTGTTCAACATATATAGGAATAACTATGAAAGGAATAAAAACAGCAGTTATTAATCCAATTAGTAAAAACCATCTATTCAGTTCAAAAAAAGTATCCTTTTGTAAACAAATTTTATAACAAGCATAAAATATTATAATAACAGCACTTGCTTTTAGTAAATATTCCATGGTTAGTTATTTTTTTCAATTAATGCTATTATCTCTTTAAGCTCTTCTACACTTATTTTTTCTTCTTTAGCAAAAAATGATACCATGTTTTTGTAAGAATTATTAAAATAGTTGTCAATGGCAGTGCTCATAAAGCCTTTTCGGTAATCTTCTTTACTTACAATAGGGAAGTATTGATGCGTTTTTCCAAAAGCATGATAACCTACGTAGCCTTTGTCTTCTAAATTCCTGATTATAGTTGATAGTGTATTGTAATGTGGTTTATCTTCTTTTATTTCAGCTAAAACATCTTTTACAAATGCTTTTTC
>DJWL01000094.1 GCA_002441545.1 Flavobacteriaceae bacterium UBA6231
GCGCTGTTTACGACTATGCACAAAATGGGGCCGAATTAAAGAAAAACATTCGCGAATACTGGTGGAAAGCCATGGTACAAATGAATGAAAATATTGTAGGTATTGATGCCGCAATTTTTATGCATCCTACCACGTGGAAAGCTTCTGGTCATGTTGATGCCTTTAATGATCCTTTAATTGATAATAAAGACTCTAAAAAACGTTACAGAGCCGATGTTTTAATTGAAGACTATTGTGCTAAAATTGAGGCTAAAATTGATAAGGAAGTTGAAAAGGCAGCAAAACGTTTTGGTGATACTTTTGATAAAGAACAATTTTTGGCAACTAATCAACGTGTTGTTGAATACCAAGAAAAAATAAATGCAACGCTTTCAAGAATGGCAAAATCTTTAGAAAATGAAGATTTAGCTGATGTGAAAGCGCTTATTGAAGAACTGGAAATTGCTGACCCATTAACAGGTTCAAGAAATTGGACAGAAGTTAAGCAGTTTAACTTAATGTTCGGTACTAAAATAGGAGCATCTGCTGAAAACTCTATGGATTTATACCTGCGTCCAGAAACCGCACAAGGTATATTTGTCAACTTTTTAAATGTTCAAAAAACAAGTCGTTTAAAAATTCCTTTTGGAATTGCACAAACTGGTAAAGCCTTTAGAAATGAAATTGTAGCAAGACAATTTATTTTTAGAATGCGCGAGTTTGAACAAATGGAAATGCAATTTTTTATAAAACCAGGAACTCAAGTTGAATGGTATAACCACTGGAAAGAAACCAGATTAAAGTGGCATTTGTCATTAGGAATGGGAGCAGAAAATTACCGTTTTCATGATCACGAAAAATTAGCACATTATGCCGATGCTGCTGCCGATATTGAATTTAAATTCCCATTCGGATTCAAAGAATTGGAAGGAATTCATTCTAGAACCGATTTTGATTTAAGTCAGCATGAAAAATATTCGGGTAAAAAATTACAATATTTTGATCCTGAAGAAAACAAAAGCTATGTACCGTATGTGTTAGAAACATCTATTGGTTTAGATAGAATGTTTTTAGCTGTGTTTTCAAATTCTTTAAAAGAAGAAACCCTTGAAGATGGAAGTTCCAGAACGGTATTGGCATTACCAAGTGCATTAGCGCCTATTAAAGCAGCAGTATTACCGTTAGTAAAAAAAGATGGGTTGCCAGAAATAGCACGTCAAATTATTGAGGATTTAAAATGGGATTTTAACGTAGTGTATGATGAAAAGGATGCTGTTGGACGACGATACAGAAGACAAGATGCTAACGGAACACCGTTTTGTATAACTGTTGACCATGATACTTTAAATGACAATACAGTTACTATTCGTTATAGAGATACTATGTTGCAAGAGCGTGTTAAAATAGATACTTTAAGAGATATTATTAAACAAGATGTTGATATGCGTACTTGGTTAATGAAGATGTAATAAGACCGATGTTGTCATGCTGAAGATGCCACCCTGAGCGAAGACGAAGGGTTGTTTTCAGCATCTCGCAATAATACAAAACCCAAGCAATTCTTGGGTTTTTATTTTAAATACTTATCTGTCTATCAATTTGTTGGTCTAATGATATAAATGTTTCTGTACGTGAAACACCAGAAATTGATTGAATTTCTTTGTTGAGCAAGTGCATTAAATGGGCATTATCTTTACAAAGTATCTTTATAAACACACTCCAATTACCAGTGGTGTAATGACACTCTAAAACTTCAGGTATTTTTTTGAGTTGCTTTACAGCTTCAGGATTACTCATAGCTTTATCTAAATAAATTCCTATAAATGCCATGGTGGTATAGCCTAAAATCTTTGGATTGATAACAAATTTTGATCCAGAAATTAAACCACATTTTTCAAGCTTTCTAAGGCGTTGATGAATGGCCGCACCAGAAATACCTACATTGCGGGCAATTTCAAGAATTGGTGTTCTTGCATCTTCCATTAAGGCGCGAAGTATTTTTTTATCTATACCATCTATTTGTATATTCTGATTTGTAACCTTCATCTTCTAAATTATTTCAAATGAAAACATAAAAGTAATAAAATGATTTTGATTTGAAACTAATTACTGCCTTAGGTGTCAAAATACTTTTTATTAAAATATAAAGAGTTATAACGAGGAGGCACGACGAAGTAATCTCTTTCAATTGAAAAGATTGCCACAGAAAATTAAAAATTTTCTTCGCAATGACATAAAAAAATGTAATGCCAACTATATGATTAATGGGTTATAACCAAGATAAGATACTTCCTTTTCTTTAAATGAAATTCCGAAATTTGCAAGTTCATTTAAAATAGGTTCATACACTTCCTTAGTGATTGGGATTTGTACCCCAGGTGTTTTTATTTTTCCATTTAAAATAGCAAGTGTAGCTATGGCAACCGGTAAGCCAACGGTTTTAGCCATAGATGTATAAGTCTGGTCTTCTCCAAGCGATACCATTGTGGAGTCAATTTGATGTTTTTTTCCATTTAATTCGTAACCAAACTTATGATACATCACTAGCATATCTTTATCATCTTTTGCAAGTGTCCAGCTATCCATTAATATTTTTTGAAGTATTTGAGCAGGTGTAGCTTTTTTGAGTTTAACCATTTTTTCAGGATTGAAAATATCTAATTCTACAAGTTTATCCCAAACAATATCATCTTGATCAATTTTTAAGGCATGCCTGAATTTTAATTCTACAGAATCCGATTGGCTGTATGGTAAAAAGGCATTAATAAAATCTCTGTAGCTCATATGTTCGCTGTCATCTATAGTATAACTATCATCTGTTAAACCTAGCATAACAAACATATTCCAAGCACGACTAAAGCCAACACGTCTCATGGTACCACGGTACAAAGTTTTAATGTTGTCTAATCCGTAAACACTTTGATATTTTAAAGAATCACGGTTTGCATAGACTTCAAATCTGCCAAAACCATCTATTTCTAAAAACTCAGTACGCCTAAATAATCTGTGATATGGAATGTATTTGTAAGTGCCTTCTTGCAAAAACTTAGCAGCTCCACCTTGACCGGCAACCACAACATTTCTTGGATTCCATGTAAATTTATAATTCCAAAGATTGTTGTCGCTTTCAGGAGCTATTAAACCACCAGTAAAAGATTCAAATAAAATCATTTTTCCACCTTTAGCTCTAATTCTGTCTATGACTTGCATGGCACTCATGTGGTCAATACCAGGATCAACGCCAATTTCATTCATAAAAACCAGCCCTTTATTTACTACTTCTTTATTTAAAGCTTCCATTTCTGGACTTATGTACGAAGCTGTTACCATGTTTTTTCCAAAATGAATACAGTCTTTTGCTACATTAATATGCAAACTTGCCGGTAACATAGAAATAACAATATCATTATTTTTAATGGCTTCGGCGCGCGCATTTGAATCAAAAATATCCAACAAAAAGGCATTAGCATTTTTATGGTTATTAATAAGAAGTTTTGCATGATCGATATTAATGTCGCCAATAGATATAAATATATTTTCAGATTCAGATTTGTCTAATAAATATTTTATTAAATAAGAAGTGGATTTTCCTGAACCAATAATTAAAATCTTTCGCATAATGAATTTAGTTGAGTAATTTTGTTAGTACTAATGTAATAAATACAATGGGTTTTATAAACTCACAATAACTATAAATATGAACAAAACAATATTAATTTCAGCCTCACTTTTAGGTATTACAGGAATCATTTTCGGAGCATTTGCAACTCATGGGTTAAAGCAATTAATCTCTATTGAATCGGTTCAAACATTTGAAACTGGTGTGCGATATCAAATGTATCATGCACTATTTCTGCTTTTTGTGGGAAGCACGTCACATATTTCTAATAAATCAAAGAAACTTATTTATTATTTTACTGTTATTGGTTTGTTATTTTTTTCTGGATCTATTTATGGTTTGGCAACTAATTTATTAACAAATTTTGATTTTAAAACCATTGCTTTTATAACTCCAATAGGAGGTTTATGTCTCATAATTTCTTGGATTTTATTGTTTGTGAATTTCGTAAAAATAAGTGATAATATTCAAAAAAAATAAGCGATTACATTAAAATAATGTTTTATTTTTGCCGAATAATTATTTTTAATCAAAATTATGGCAAACTACGCCCAATTTACGAAAACGATTGAGTTAGAACAATACGGCATCAAAAAAGCCCAAGTTAGATATCAACTTTCCCCTGAAGAACTTCACAAAATAACCATTGAAAAAGGTCAAGGTGTTGAAGCATCATCTGGAGCTTTAGCTGTTAATACAGGAGAATTTACAGGAAGATCACCTCAAGACAGATTTATTGTTGAAGATAGCATTACTAAAGACAAAGTTTGGTGGGGACATATTAATATTCCATTTTCTTCTGATAAGTTTGAAAAACTATATAATAAGGTAACAGATTATCTTTCAAACAAAGAAGTATTTGTTAGAGATAGTTATGCTTGTGCTGACGACAATTACAAACTTAATATTAGAGTAATTACAGAATTTCCTTGGAGTAATCAATTTGCTTATAATATGTTTCTTAGGCCAACAGAGGATGAATTAAAGACCTTTGAACCAGAATGGATTGTTATAAATGCACCAGGGTTTTTAGCAAATCCTAAAGAAGATGGAACACGACAACACAATTTTGCTATTTTAGATTTTACAAGAAAAATTGCTTTAATTGGTGGAACAGGTTACACTGGAGAAATTAAAAAAGGCATTTTTTCTGCTTTGAATTTTATATTACCAGTTTACAAAGAAACCTTACCAATGCACTGTAGTGCAAATGTTGGTAAAGAAGGCGACACAGCTATTTTCTTTGGACTTTCTGGAACCGGAAAAACAACGCTTTCAGCAGACCCAAATAGAAGACTAATAGGTGATGATGAACACGGATGGACTAAAGAAAACAGAATTTTTAATTTTGAAGGAGGTTGTTATGCTAAAGTCATTAATTTGTCAGCAGAAAATGAGCCTGAAATATACAATGCTATTAAACCAGGAGCCATTTTAGAAAATGTTATTTTAGATTCAATTGGCTATGTTAATTTTGAAGATACATCTATAACAGAAAACACAAGGGTTAGTTATCCAATTGATTTTATTGACAATATTTTGGTGCCTTCAATTGGTAAAAACCCAAAAAATATTTTCTTTTTAACAGCAGATGCTTTTGGAGTTTTGCCTCCAATTTCAAAACTAACACCTAGTCAAGCGGCTTATCACTTTATTTCGGGTTATACTGCTAAAGTTGCGGGCACTGAAGCTGGTGTTGTAGAACCACAGCCTTCTTTTTCTGCTTGTTTTGGAGCTCCTTTTATGCCATTACATCCTGCAAAATATGCTGAGATGTTAAGCAAAAAGATGACTGAAGCAGGCGTTAATGTTTGGTTGGTAAATACCGGTTGGACTGGTGGACCATATGGTGTTGGAACACGAATGAAATTAAAATATACTCGTGCCATGATAAATGCTGTTTTAAATGGTGATTTAGGGTTATATACTTATGATAACTATCATATACATTCTGTATTCGGAGTTGCTCAACCTAGAGAATGTCCTGGAGTTCCAACGTCTGTTTTAAGTCCTAGAACTACTTGGAATAATGATGAGGCATATTATAAAACAGCCTTTAAATTAACGAATGCTTTTAGGGAAAATTTTAAGAAATTTGAGGCCTTTGCTAGTGAAGAGATTCGTAGAGGTGGACCACAACGATATGCATTTTAACCGCAAATAAAAAGAGCGACTTATTTAAGTCGCTCTTTTTATCTTATATAAAGTCTATTATTTTGCTTTGTTAACTTTATCTATATATTTTTCTAAAGCCATTGTCATAGATGGAGTTTCAACAGTTGGTGCTGCGATATCTACACGTAAACCTTTATCCTCGACAGCTTTAATAGTGGTGTCTCCAAAAACTGCTATTCGAGTATTGTTTTGTTTAAAGTCAGGAAAATTATGGAATAATGAATCAATGCCAGATGGGCTGAAAAACACTAATATATCATAATACACATCTGCTAAATCTGAAAGATCACTTATTACTGTTTTATAAAAAGTAGCAAGTTTCCAGTTAACACCTAAAGCATTCATGGTGTCTGGAACTTCAGGTTTTACCTTATCAGTATTAGGTAATAAAAACTTTTCGTCTTTATATTTTTTGATTAATGGAGATAGCTCTGAAAACGATCGTTTTCCAACATATATTTTACGTTTTCTGTAAACCACATATTTTTGTAAATAAAAAGCAACGGCTTCAGATTGGCAAAAATATTTCATAGTATCAGGTACCTTAAAACGCATTTCTTCAGCAACTCTAAAAAAATGATCAACAGAATTTCTGCTAGTTAATATAATAGCCGTATAATTATTTAAATCTACTTTTTGTTGTCTTATTTCTTTTGCTGAAACACCTTCTACATGAATAAAAGGTCTGAAGTCTATTTTCACCTTTTGCTTCTCTTGAAGATCAAAATATGGCGAATTTTCTATTTTAGGTTCAGGCTGTGATACTAAAATTGTTTTCACTTTCATAGGGCGCTAGTAGTTACTGATTTATTATGAAATAAATACCTTGTATAATATAATATAAGGAGCGATTTCAAGTGCGCAAAGATACAAAATAAAATAAAATAAGTTCTGTTTTATTATACTTAGATTTGTTTTAATTGTAGTAATTAACCCCAAAACATTAATTAAAATAAGAAAAATAAAAATTATTAAAATTATAGTTAATGTAGGCTTAAAAGTATAAATCAGTAACAAATTTATAGGGATTAAAAATATGCCTAATAGATTCTTATAACTTATTTTTTGAAACAAGTATTGATCAATTAATTTATCTATTTCAAAAAGACTCCCTATAAGTCGTTCTAAAAGCACTTTTATCAGAATAAAGACACCAATTCCAAAAGTTAGTTTAAATATGGAGTCAATAGTAGGTGTTAAATTATTATTGTCATATTGCAAGCATATGTATGTAAAAATGGCAGCAGATAAAATTAAATTTATAAATATTAAGGCATCAAACTTATCAAAGAACTTCTGTTCTTTGGCGTAAATTTTAAGATATTTTGAGTTTCCCAAAACATAAACAAAATCATTGAAACGCTTTGGATGAATTGCTTTAGCAATGGCAATAAAAAGAACACCTACTACAATTAAAATAGTAAACAATTCATATTTAGGAAGGTCTCTAAGCATGTCATAAAATTATTATAAATAATAATATCTAGTTGTAATTATTAAGGAATATTTAAAAAAAAGTAAATTTTAAATAATGTACATTTGCCAAAATATTCGCATTTAATGTTTTTACCTGTTAAAATTATTTAGGTTTAAATTACATTAAAATAAGATTGGGGAATTTATGAAAAACGCCGTTGTAATTATACCAACATATAACGAAATTGAGAATATCGAAGCTATTATTAAAGCAGTGTTTTCTCAATCTGCTTTTGTAAACATTCTTATTGTTGACGACAATTCTCCTGACTTAACAGCATTGAAAGTTAAAGAATTACAAAAAGAGTTTCCTCAACGCTTATTTTTAGAATTAAGAAAAGAAAAATCTGGATTAGGTACTGCTTACATTCATGGATTTAGGTGGGCATTAAAAAACCATTATGAGTTTATTTTTGAAATGGATGCCGATTTTTCTCANNTGTTTTTGAAATGGATGCCGATTTTTCCCATGACCCAAAAGACCTTATTAAATTATATCAAGCATGCGATGAAATTGGCGCGGATGTTGCTATAGGTTCAAGATACATAACAGGAGTTAATGTTGTCAATTGGCCAATGAACAGGGTATTAATGTCATATTTAGCATCAATTTATGTGAGAATAATTACAGGAATGAAAATTAAAGATACAACAGCTGGTTTTGTTTGTTACAGAAGGAGTGTATTAGAAACTTTAGATTTAAATAAAATTAAATTCATAGGTTATGCGTTTCAAATAGAAATGAAATTTAAAGCTTATCTTAAAAAATTCAATATAATAGAAGTTCCAGTGATATTTACAGATAGAACAAAAGGAGAATCAAAATTAAGTTCAGGGATAATTTCTGAAGCCATTTTTGGAGTGATTTCAATGAAAATTAAAAGTGTTTTCAAAAAATAGAATGGATTTATGAAGAAAAGAACAATACTTATAAAAAACGCACATATTGTAAATGAGGGCACAACATTTAGTGGTGACATATTAATAGAAGGTGAATATATTAAAGAAATTGGTGAATCTATAAGTGCCAAGTCTTCAGACGTTTTTGTAATTGATGCTGAAGGAAAGCACGTATTACCTGGAGTTATTGATGATCAGGTTCATTTTAGAGAGCCGGGTTTAACCCATAAAGCTACTATTGAAACGGAATCTAAAGCAGCTATTGCAGGAGGAATCACCTCATTTATTGAAATGCCAAATACCAATCCGCAAACAACAACAATTGAAGAATTAGAAAAAAAGTTTGAGATTGCTTCAAAAACATCTTATGCTAATTATTCATTTATGTTTGGTGGGACCAATGATAATTTAGACGAAATTTTAAAAGTTGATGCGACTCAGGTTGCAGCTTTAAAACTTTTTCTTGGTTCTTCAACAGGAAACATGTTGGTTGATGATCCAAAAGTTTTAGAAAGCATATTCAAAAACACCAAACTATTAATAGCTGTACATTGTGAAGACGAAGCTACAATTAAAGCAAATTTAGAAACCTATTTGGTAAAGTATGGTGAAGATATTCCTATTAAATGCCATCCAGAAATCCGTAGTGAAGAAGCTTGCTATTTGTCCTCTTCAACAGCCATTGAATTAGCTAAAAAAACAGGAGCAAGACTGCATGTGTTTCATTTGTCAACAGGAAAAGAAACAGAATTGTTCAGTAATAAAATTCCTTTAAAAGATAAGAAGATTACTGCTGAAGTTTGTATTCATCATTTATGGTTTACAGATGAAGATTACGAAAAAAAAGGCACTTTAATTAAATGGAATCCAGCAGTAAAAACTAAAAAAGATAAAGATCAACTTTGGGAAGCATTACTAGATGACAGGATTGATGTTATTGCGACAGACCATGCTCCGCATACACTTGAGGAAAAGAAAAATGTTTATACCAAAGCACCTTCAGGTGGACCTTTAGTACAACACGCACTTTCTGCGATGTTAGAAATGTATCATAAAGGAAAAATATCCATTGAGAAAGTTGTAGAGAAAATGTGCCATAATCCAGCTATTTTATTTCAAATTGAAAAAAGAGGTTTTATTAAAGAAGGTTATTATGCTGATTTGGTTTTAGTTGATTTAAATAATCCTTACACGGTAAAAAAAGACAACATTTTATATAAGTGCGGTTGGTCTCCATTTGAAGGCACCACTTTTAAATCAAGAATCACACATACTTTTATTAATGGTAATTTGGCTTATGAAAACTCAAAATTTCATAATTTTAAATCTGCAAAACGATTAACTTTTAACAGATAATGTTTAAACGATTCATTATATATACATGCGCTTCTTTATTAATGGTTTCTTGTTATAACATTAGCAAGCCAGAAAAGCCAAAAAATCTGCTTTCAAAAAAAGAAATGATCAATATTATTATAGACCTTAGATTGATGGCTTCTGCAAACGGATCCAACCAAATTATTTTAAAAAAGGAAGGTATTTATTCTGAAGCCTATGTTTATGAAAAATATAAAATCGATAGTTCAATATTTGCATTAAGCAATAACTATTATGCATATCATGTTGATGATTATGACGAGATTTATAATAAAGTTAAAGATAGTTTAGAAGCATTAAACAAGTTTTATGACGAACTATTACTTAAAGAAGAGGCAGAAAAAAAGAAACAAGATTCTTTAAACAGAATAATAAAAAGAGATTCTTTAGATCTTATAAAAAAGAAGGATTCGCTTAAATTGTTGAATGTAAATGATTCAATCATTGATATTATATTGAAACAAAAAAAAGTAACTCCAAAGCTTATTGAACCTGTTTCAAGTACAACGCACCAATCTCAGTAATACTTTTAGAAATAGGCTTAAAATTATATTGAAGCTGTGATTTAATTTTTGTGTTATCATAAGTTTTTTGAGTACTCAATGAAGAAACTAAATGTTTGGTAAGTTGTCTTCTTTTTCCAAACAGCTTATGGTTTAACCAATCTAATCGCCAACCAATTTGTAATAATTTTATAGATGCAAGTTTCATAGGTATCTTAGCGTTTACAGCTTTTGCCATAGCTTGTAAAAAATCTTTATAACTCCAGTTTTCAGCAACTAAAATAAACCGTTCATTAGTAATATTGCTTTTGGTTAAAGCTATCATAATGTTTACTACATCTTCAACATCAACCAATCCAATAGAACCAGAAGTATAATATTTAAGACCTTGATAAGCTTTTTTAAATAGGCTCCCACTTCCATAGCGCCAAATACCAGCTCCTAAAATTACACCAGGATTAACCATAACTATATCTAGTCCTTCTTGTGAACCTCTCCAAACCTCAATCTCTGCACCATATTTAGTAATGCCATAAATGGTATTGTTAGCTTCTGAATTCCATTCGGATGCTTCATTTATAACATTTGTTTTATTTGAAATCCCTAAAGTTGCAATAGAGCTTACATAGCATAGTTTTTTTATGTCATTTGAAAGACAAAGGTTTACAACATTGGCTGTTCCTTCAATATTTGTCCTTCTTAATAAATGATATTTGTTGGGTTCAAAAGAAACAAAAGCGGCACAATGATATACATAGGTAATGCCATTAAAAGCTTCAGTAAGTGAAGGGATGTCAAGGATATCTGCTTCAAACCATTCAATAGAATTAAAAATAGTTTCATAATTATCAGTATAACAAGAGAAAACATTTTTAATGTTAGCCAGTTTTTTTTCATTTCTATATATGGCTCTTACCTTTTCACCAGTAGTTGCCAACTTGTATAGCAAGTGTGAACCTACCAAACCTGTGCTTCCTGTTACTAAAATCATGCAACTAATGTAAAGAATTATTCAGAATAGATGAGTAATTATACATTGATTTTTATCTTTGCCGTAGTTTACCAAAAATATTAAAAAATGATTAAAAATTTTGTAGAAGAATTGACTTGGAGAGGTATGATACATACCGTAATGCCTGGTGCAGAAGAACATTTAATGGAAAGTATGCGTAGTGCTTATGTTGGCTTTGATCCAACGGCCGATTCTTTACATATTGGAAATTTGGTACCTATTATGTTATTGGCACATTACCAACGTTGTGGGCATCGTCCGGTTGCTTTGGTTGGTGGTGCCACTGGTATGATTGGTGATCCATCAGGAAAATCAAATGAACGTAATTTGCTTGATGAAACAACGTTACGCCACAATCAAGAAGCTATAAAAAAACAATTGGCACATTTTTTAGATTTTGAAAGTAATGCTGAAAACGCTGCTATTTTGGTGAATAATTACGATTGGATGAAGCATTTTTCATTCCTTGAATTTATTCGCGATGTCGGCAAACACATTACCGTAAATTATATGATGGCCAAAGATTCTGTAAAAAACAGAATTTCATCTGATGCTTCAGAAGGGATGAGCTTCACAGAGTTTACCTATCAATTGGTTCAAGGCTATGACTTTTTACATTTATATAATGATAAAAATTGTACCATTCAAATGGGTGGCAGTGACCAGTGGGGAAATATCACCACTGGAACAGAGTTGATTAGAAGAATAGGCAACGGTAAAGGATTTGCTATTACATGTCCGTTAATAACAAAATCTGATGGCTCAAAATTTGGCAAATCAGAAGGTGGAAATGTTTGGTTGGATGCAAACAGAACATCTCCTTATAAATTTTATCAATATTGGATAAACTCCAGTGATGAGGACGCTGAAAAGTACATTAAAATCTTCACGTTTTTAACCCAATCAGACATTGAAGTTTTGGTTAAGGAACACGTGGAAGCACCACATTTACGTGTGTTACAAAAACGTTTAGCTGAAGAAATAACGGTTATGGTTCATTCAAAAGAAGATTTGGAGAATGCCATTAAAGCCAGTAATATTTTATTTGGAAA
>DJWL01000005.1 GCA_002441545.1 Flavobacteriaceae bacterium UBA6231
TTTTGTCATAGAAAAAACTTCCCCAAGCTTTTGAGTCTTTTGAAAAAATAACAGTTGCTTTATCATTTGGCTTTACTTCTACATGAAATCCGTATGTACCAGCATTAATAGGCTGTCCTTCAACCTGAACGTCATCAGTAAATGTCATGGTTGTGTTTTCATTAGCACCAGCTCGCCAAGGAGCTTCTGTGGCTGTACCAAATCCTAAATTATTCATTCCGTAAGGAACCAATTTTCCCCAAACTTCTCTTCCATTTACACTTGGTCGTAAATAATTAATTGTAATATCTGTAATGCCTACACGCTGAGATGTGGTTGCCATTTGACTACTTCTTGGTAAATTTAATTACGCAAAGGAATTTAAGCTAAAAACACAAAATATACCAAGAATAAAATTTGTAATACTGTTAGTTTTCATTTTAGTTAGATTTATTGATTTACACCAACAATTTAATTACTAATATGTTTGCCCCTTGTTATGGTTTTGTTAAAGCAAAGGCATAAACTGTTAATTAACTATTTATTAAGAAAAAATTACTCGTTCAATAAAACATTTATAAAACTATCAAACTCATTTTTAAACTCAATATACTTTTCACCTGTAGCTGGTCCATTAAAACCTGTATGTATTTTACGAACCTTACCTGTTTTGTCTATAATAATAGAAGTTGGATAAGACAATACATGATTAAGCATTGGCAGCTTTTCTTGAGCTAATTTTTTATTTGTACCACCATATTGAGCTAATAGCACAGGATAATTTATTCCAATATGTTCTTTTAAACGAGATATATTTTTAAAAGCTGTTTCTGGCGTTTTAACATATTCAAAAGCTAAAGCAACAAATTCGACACCCTTATCTTTATTGTTTTTATAATATTCTGAAAAAAATTTACTTTCATCTAAACAGTTAGGACACCAGGTTCCCATAATTTGTATGACTACAACTTTATTTTTAAAATTATCATCATTTAAAGAAACCATCTTTCCATTTGCATCGGGGAAAGTAAAATAGATATGATCATATCCTTCTTTTAAAAAGGTCAGTTGGTTTTCATCTGGTAATTCAAACGTAGCATTTCGTTTTGCTACAAATGGTTCTTTAAAATGATTACCCGAGTAAAAAGTTCCTTGCATAGTGCTGTCCTTAACAGTAGCAACAAACAAAAAGACATGAGATCCATCAAAGGCAGATAACTTTAGTAAATTCCCATCCATAACTCCTTGTAAATATCTATAATCGCCTGTAGTTGTTCTAAAAGTCCCAGTAACAAAATCATCAGTTTGCTTAAAAATACCTTTAGCAGCATATTCATCTCCTTCTATTCCTTGACTAAAAACAGTTTCCCAATTTCCTGAAACATTAAATTGTGGTGTTTTATCAACAACTTCAAATCTATTTTTCTTATTGAATTCTGCTTTAAAAGGAACAATTCTGTTCAAACTTTCTTTTATAAAACTGCCGTTGAGAATATTTTTAGAAACTTTTGCTTTTATATATCCTTCAAATACTGGCATTTTTATGATTACCGAATCATTATTATAAGTAATGTCCTCAACCAATATGGTTTCATCAGCATTAAATCTTTTTAAGGAAGTATCTGTTATGACTTCAAAATTAAAAGGCAAATCTAGCGTATCATTCACCTTTAAAGTCGCTCTGTAAGTTCCTAACTGTAAACTTTTAGGAGCTTCTTTGCATGAACATAAAATCGTTATAACTATTAAAATGAATGATTTTTTCATGATTATTTACATGAGTTTCAAATAATTATTCGAAAGATATCTAAAAAACTTACAAATAAAAATAATTTACCATTTCTATTACTATTCAGTATTCTTATCTTTGTGACCTTATTTAAAAATAGAAAATGAAGATTTCATATAATTGGTTGAAACAATTTATAAAGATTGATTGGTCACCAGAACAAACCGCAGAATTACTTACAGATTTAGGATTAGAAGTTGAAGGCATTGAAACTTATCAGTCAGTTAAAGGTGGTTTAGAAGGCGTAGTTGTTGGAAAGGTCTTAACATGTGTTCAGCATCCAAATGCAGATAAACTAAAACTAACGACCGTTGATATAGGGGAAACCGAACCATTACAAATAGTTTGTGGAGCTCCAAATGTTGCAGAAGGCCAAAAAGTACCTGTTGCAACTATAGGAACAACCTTGTACTCTGCTGAAGGTGAAGCCTGGACCATTAAAAAAGGGAAGATTCGTGGAGAAGAAAGTCATGGAATGATTTGTGCTGAAGATGAACTCGGTTTAGGCAACTCACATGATGGAATTATGATTTTAGACGAAAATATTCCTGTTGGAACATTAGCTTCTAAGGTTTTTAAAGTTGAAAACGATCATGTATTCGAGATTGGTTTAACACCAAATAGAGCTGATGCCATGAGTCATTTAGGAACCGCTAGGGATTTAAAAGCTGGTTTAATTCAAAAAGATATATCACTTGAACTCATAACACCTTCTGTTAGTGCTTTTCATACTGACATTAGGTTATTAAAAATTGATGTTGATGTTAAAAATAAAGAATTAGCACCTCGCTATTGTGGTCTTACTATTTCTGGAATTAAGGTTGAAACTTCACCAGAATGGTTGCAACATAGATTAAAAGCCATTGGGCTTAGTCCTATTAATAATATAGTTGATGCAACAAACTATGTTCTACATGATTTAGGTCAACCTCTGCATGCTTTTGATGCTTTAAAAATAAAAGGAAATAAGATAGAAGTTAAAACTGTTAAAGCTGGAACTAAATTTACTACACTTGATGGTGTTGAGAGAACTTTGTCTGATGAAGATTTAATGATTTGTGATTCCGAAAAACCAATGTGTATTGCAGGTGTTTTTGGTGGTTTGAATTCAGGAGTTTCAGAATCTACTACAAGCATATTTTTAGAAAGTGCCTTTTTCAATCCAGTTAGCATTCGTAAATCGGCAAAAAGACATGGGTTAAATACTGATGCATCCTTCAGATTTGAACGAGGCATTGACCCTAACCTAACAGAATTTGCTTTAAAACGAGCTGCTATTTTAATACAAGATATTGCTGGAGGAGAAATTACTAGTGATGTTATTGATATTTATCCTAATAAAATTGAAGATTTTCAAGTTCGATTAAGTTTTGATAACGCCAAAAAACTAATTGGTGAAGAAATTCCTAGAGACATTATTAAACGTATTTTAACTTCTTTAGAAATTAAAATAAATAATGTTACCGAAACTGGTTTAGGCTTAACTGTTCCTGCATACAGAAATGATGTACAAAGAGAAGCTGATATTATTGAAGAAATTTTAAGAGTTTATGGTTACAATAATATAAAGACAACCGATAAATTAAATGCTTCGATTTCTAGTACTTCAAAATTTGAAGATCACAAAATTCAAAATATTGTAGGAAACCAGTTAGTATCGCAAGGATTTTACGAAATATTAGCAAACTCACTAACTACACCAGATTACATCAATCTTAGCGAACAATTAAAAGAAGAGCATAATGTAACCATTTTAAACCCATTAAGTAATGACTTATCTGTATTAAGACAATCTTTGCTTTTCTCTGGTTTAGAAGCTGTTTCTTATAATTTAAACAGAAAACGTTCAGACTTGAAATTATTTGAATTTGGTAAAACATATCATAATTTTAATGGTAACAGGGAAGAACATAAACATTTAACCTTATTTGCATCTGGAAATCAAAATAATGATTCTTGGACTTACGCAAATAAAAAAAGTGATTTTTTCTTTGTGAAAGGAATCATTTATGCAATTTTAGAACGTTTGGGAATTAATAGAGTTCAAGAATCTCCAACAAGTAATGATTTATTTAGTGAAGGATTAGAAATAGGATTAGGCAAAATGAAGCTTATTGACTTTGGATTGATAAAAAAACCGATTTTAAAGCATTTTGATATTTCGCAAGAAGTTGTTTTTGCAGATTTTAACTGGCAATCTATACTTGATATTATAAAACGCAACAAAATAACCTTTAAAGCCATTGCCAAATATCCAGAGGTTCGTCGCGATTTTGCTTTGCTTTTAGATGACAATGTAAGTTTTAAAGATATTCACAGCATTGCAAATAAAACAGAAAAACAATTACTTAAAAAAGTGAGTTTATTTGATGTGTATCAAGGTAAAAACTTGCCACAAGGTAAAAAAAGTTATGCCGTTAGTTTTACATTACAAGATGAAAACAAAACACTTACAGATAATCAAATTGATAAAATAATGAAAACGCTACAAGGTAATTTTGAAAGAGAACTTGGAGCAGAACTCAGATAAAATCAAGCATTTATAATATTATTTTAGTGACAGATACAAAAAAAGCCTTTCAATTTCTTGAAAGGCTTGTCTTTTTGGGTGGAAGATCGGTCTCGAACCGACGACCTCCTGAACCACAATCAGGCGCTCTAACCAACTGAGCTACAACCACCGTGTAATGCATTTTTTGAATGCGTGTGCAAATGTAACTGATTTCAGTTTTTCTGCAAAGATTTTTATTAATATTTTAAAAGTAATTTTAAATACTTCAGTAAATCAATAAATTAGACAAAAAACTTTGCTGCTAATTCTTAACTATACGTGTTATTTTAAACTAAATAAACTATCAACAGCAATATTTCTATCAACAGTAAAACCTTCTCCATACTCCACTCCTATTAATCTTCCCATATCAATAGCTCTGTTTTTTATGTTGTCTGTAAAATTTTTTGTTGAAATTGGGGTTATTGGTTCTTTACTATTTGCATTATAAAATTGCGTTTTGTAAGCCATAACAGAATCCATTTTAATTTCCATAAAACCCGATATATCTACTATAAGGTCCGGCTCAAGATTTTTCCATTGTATATAATGGTAAATTTGTTTAGGCCTCCATGGTTTTTGCAACTTTCCTTCATCATCTTTTGTCTCAATTTTTAACAATCCGCTTAAAAAACAAGCATCACAAACTAACTGGCTTCCTTTTGCATGGTCAATATGTCTGTCTTCAATAGCATTACAGATAACAATTTCTGGTTGATAGTTACGAATCATTTTAATCATTGCTAATTGATGCTCTTTATCATTTTTAAAGAACCCATCGGCAAACTTCATATTTATCCTAATAGCAACTCCTAAAATATTTCCAGCATTTTGAGCCTCCTCAAACCTTGTTTTTTCAGTTCCTCTTGTTCCTAGTTCGCCTTGTGTTAAGTCAATAATACCAACTTTTTTTCCATTAACAATTTCTTTAGCTAAAGTAGCAGCACAACCTAACTCTACATCATCTGGATGAGCACCAATGGCAAGAATATCTAATTTCATATATTATAATTTTATTAAACCCTAAAAAGAGCAATACAAAAGTCAATAATTATTGCAAAATAATTTACTACTTGATGTTTTTTTATTCAATAATCATCATTTTTTTTATTAGAATCTCAATTAAAGTTTAAATTTTCATACAAAATAAACAAGTTTAATAATAACTCAATAATTCTATTACGTTTTCGCTAATTTTTTTAAAATTTAATTATCAAAAATTTTGATAATTATTGAAAAATGAGGCACTTAAGTGAATTATGATATTTGTCATAAATAAAAGCATTCATGCTCTGTAATTTTATAATGTAAAAAAAAATAGTTAATTACAGATGCCAAGAAAAGGGCAATTAATACAAATTAAAAACTTAAACAACATGAATGAATCAGCAACCTTATTAAATACAAACTTGGAAAAGTATGGTTTAAAAAATGTTAATGCACATTGGAATTTATCACCAAAAGAGCTTCAAAAAATTGCAGTTGAAAAAGAAGGTGGTGTAGAAACAGAAAACGGTACTTTAGCTATTTATACTGGAAAATTTACTGGAAGATCTCCTCAAGATCGTTTTATAGTTAAGGATGATTACACTAAAGATAGGGTTTGGTGGGGTAGCATTAACAAACCTGTTTCTCCAGAGAATTTCGAAAAATTAGAAAATGAAATATTAAATTATCTTTCAGGAAAAGAAATTTACGCTAGAGACGCTGCAGTATGTGCTGATCCTAAATATAGAATGAATGTTAGAACCATTACAGAATATGCTTGGTCTAACCTATTCGCATACAACATGTTCTTACGTTTAAACCCTTTAGAATTAGAAAGTTTTGAAGAAGATTGGTTAGTACTTTGTGCACCAGGTTATGTGTGTCCAGATCCAGCAGCTTATGGTATTCGTCAAGGTAACTTTTCTATTTTGAACTTTACAAAAAAAATAGCATTGGTTGGAGGTTCTGCTTATACAGGCGAAATTAAAAAAGGCATTTTTTCTGCCTTGAACATGATTTTACCTACTGACAAAAATGTATTGCCGATGCACTGTTCTGCTAACTATGGAGAAGATGGTGATACTGCAATTTTCTTTGGATTATCTGGAACAGGTAAAACAACTTTATCTGCAGATCCAAATCGTAAATTAATTGGTGATGATGAGCATGGATGGACTGCTGAAAATACAATTTTTAATTTTGAAGGCGGATGTTATGCAAAAGTGATTGATTTAACAGAAGAAAAAGAACCAGATATTTTTAGAGCTATTAAACCTGGTGCCTTATTGGAAAATATAGTTTTCAAAAAAGGAACTAAAGAGGTTGATTATATAGATGGAAGCATTACTCAAAATACAAGGGTAAGTTACCCAATTGATCACATAGATAATATCCAAGTACCTTCTTACGCAGGAAATCCTAAAAACATTTTCTTCTTAACAGCCGATGCTTTTGGTGTATTACCTCCAGTATCTAAATTAACTCCTGGTCAAGCTGCATACCACTTTATTTCAGGCTATACTGCAAAAGTTGCAGGAACAGAGGCAGGAATAACTGAACCAGTACCATCATTCTCTGCTTGTTTTGGCGCACCATTTATGCCATTACATCCAACTGTATATGCAGAAATGTTAAGCAAAAAAATGCAAGAAGCTGGCGTAAACGTTTGGTTAATCAATACTGGATGGAGCGGTGGACCTCATGGTGTTGGGTCTCGTATCAAATTAAAATATACTCGTGCCATGATCACCTCTATTTTAAAAGGTGAATTAGATAACGTAGAATTTCATCAACACCCAATCTTTGGTTTATATATGCCTAAATATTGTCCTAATGTGCCTATTGAAATTTTAGATCCAATAAACACTTGGTTACAAAAAGGCGGATATATTAGTAAAGCCATTCAATTAGCACATTCATTCCACTTAAACTTTGAAAAATTTGCTAATGAAGCTTCACAACAAATTATGGAAGGTGGCCCACTAATTGATGAACACCACCATTTAGAAGAACACATATAATAGATTAGTTAAAAAAAAGAAAGGAGCTTAAAATGGTAAGCTCCTTTTTTATTTCCAGTTAATTTCCATGACAACTAAAAGACTCTTCATAATATTAATTGTCTTTATTGCACAATCTTAATCACAACTTATAAAACCAAAAATTAGAAATCAATTGCCTTTCAAAGCATTTTCAATTCTTCTGTCGGGAATGAGCCAAATAATTGCAACTAATATGTAAATACCTCCTGAAATCCATATATTAAAAAAAGCGCTCAAACTACCAAAAACATATAGTATTGGAGATATTTTTCCCTTTAAGTCTTTGCCAAGAGCCTTTACTAATATAGACTCTTTTCCATGACTTTTTATTATTATAGTTTGCAAAATCCAATAAGCGATAGATGACAACAGTAATATAATTCCATATAAAAATACTGAAGCAATAGTAAAATGGTTTTCACCCATCCATCCCGTTACAAATGGTATGATAGATAACCAAAATAACAGATGCATATTTGCCCAAAGCATACTTCCGTTAACTTGCTTAACGGTTTGCATCATATGGTGATGATTATTCCAATAAATAGCTAAATAAATAAAGCTTAAGATGTAGCTACTAAAAACTGGTATTAAAGGTTTTAAATCTTCAAAATATCCTCCATGAGGAACTTTCAATTCTAAAACCATAATGGTTATGATTATTGCTAAAACCCCATCGGTAAATGCTTCTAAACGTCCTTTTGTCATCAAATTAATATTTTATAAATACTAATTTATAAATTTAATCTGAACAAAAACAGGATAAGTTAAGCATCAAGCCAAAACCTGATGCTTTTTGAACGTTTTAATTATTTTTTTAAGTATTTAACATATTTTCTGTAAGCAAAATAGCCAACAATAGCTAAAAATAAAACAGCTCCAATTATAAATTTAACACTCACTATTTGATCGCCACTAGCATAAGAATGTAATCCTGCTAAATAAAAATTAACTCCAAAATATGTCATCATAATGCTTGAATAGGCAGCTACAGACATAAGGTTAAAAAACCAGCGCCCTCTTAAACCTGGAATCAATCGCATATGAATTACAAAAGCATAAACCATAATACTTATAAGTGCCCAAGTTTCTTTTGGGTCCCAACCCCAATAACGCCCCCAACTTTCATTGGCCCACATACCTCCTAAAAAGTTTCCTATGGTTAACATTACTAAACCAACTGTTAAAGACATTTCATTGATTATTGATAGTTCATTGATGTTAACTATCATTTTTTCTTTATTCTCTTTATTGGTGAAAATCATTAAAAATAGAGCTACCAAACCTAATATCATTCCTAATGTAAATGGTCCATAACTAGCAACAATCACGGCAACGTGAATCATCAACCAGTAACTGTTTAAAACTGGTTGTAAATTCGCAATTGCAGGATCCATCCAATTCCAATGAGCTACCATTAATATCATTGAAGCAACAAAAGCTGTTGAAGCTATAGTAAGATCACTTTTTCTACCAAACAATAAACCAAACAACATAGTTGCCCAAGCCACATAAATCATTGATTCGTAAGCATCACTCCACGGAGCATGACCGGATATATACCAACGAGCAACCAAACCTGCTGTATGAAGAATGAATAATAAAAGGATTGAAATTTTAAATATATTGATCAATACATTTAGTAGCTTACTTTTACTTTTAAAAATCTGAATTATAAGAATTATAAAAAGTAAAGAACCTGCGTACATATACCAACTAAACAGTTTTTTAAAGATATCATACTTGTTATACAACACTTCGGTTTTTACTTTTTTATCGCTCATCATTACTGATGCTCCATACTGATGTTGAGTTTTTTTAAATGCATTTAAAAGTTTATCTGCTTCTTTAAAATTTCCAGATTGTTTAGCTTCATTTAAGGTGATTAAATATGCTCTAAAACCATTATTGATAAAATTAGCATATAACGAATCCTTTATATTGTAATTTTTGGTTCTAAATTCTGTTGAAGAAATCCATTTATTATTGGCATCATCTGGAACAGGGAATATTTTAAGAGACCTTCCTTCAATGGTGTTATATAATAAATTTACACGTTGATCAGCTTCTTTAAATTCTTTTTGAAAAGCATTTGGCACTTGTGCTTTATAAGCCTCGTCAAGAAAAGGAGCTAATTTATATTCTCCCTTTTCTGTAAAAAAATCGGCAAGTGTAGCAAACTTTTCTTCTTTAGGAAGACCAATTAAATGTCTAATTGAATCTGCTTTTTGAAGCTTTAAATAGATTATTGGTGTATTGTACCATAACATTGGGCTTTCTTGTATAGATAGAAATACCTGATTAGCATCAAACCCTTCATATGCATCATTTTTGCTTAATTTTCTAAGCATTTCTGAAGCATATGTATTAACCGGCATCATTCTTCCACTAAGGTCTTGAATAACTAAATGTCCGAATTTATCGGCATGTTCCTTTGGCGTTATGTTAGCCTTTAAAACAGAATCTATTTGAGTTTTTGTTGGTTTTGAATGATTATGACCATCATTTTCAGAGTGTCCTTGGGAAAATGCATTCAATCCAAAACAAAATAAAAGAATAGCAAGAAACTTTGATTTTTTAGATTTAATTGCATCCAATTGATTTTTAAGGAAATCAAAACGTGTATGCTTAGTAAATAAAATAGCCAATAGTCCAAAGAATAACATAAAATATCCAATATAAGTAACCCATGTCCCCCAAAAGTCATGGTTTACAGATAATACAGTTCCTTTTTCATCTTGATCAAAACTAGATTGAAAAAAACGATAACCTCTGTGATCAAGGATGTTATTCATGAAAATTTTATAATCAAAATCTCCTTTTTCTTTATCAAAAACTGTTACTTTACTTGAATACGAAGAATACCCTCTTTCTGTTCCTGGATATCGTTCTGCTTCAAAATCATTTAATTTAATTGAAAATGGCAGTTCAAGTACTTTAGCTCCATATTGAAGATTTATATCTAAACCTCCAACTGTAACCTTTTTAAAAGCATTATTTGAGCCTTTGCCACCTAGTACGCCAACTGTTTTAGTTTCTCCGTTTGTTGTTATTTTAAGCAATAAACCATCTTCATCAAAAGTATTTAACATTTGAGATTTTTTAACCAAATCAAATTTACCCTTAATAACTGGTTTTGGGAATACCATTTGAAAATTACCTATAACATATCTTGATCTTAAATGTAAAGGCTGAAGGCTATCTTTAACCAAAACACCTTTAGTCATAGTTGCCATGGTCATATATTCACCATCAAAAGGCGATTCAATAAAAATACCATCATCATTATTAGTAATATTTACAGCTCCTTTAGTAGGAGAATTAAGTGAAAACAATACATTATGAATGATCATTATCTGCCCTTCTTTCAAGAAATGATTATGAGCACCACCATCACTGGCTTCAACTATTTTTAAATAATTATCACCTGCTTCATCTGGAACAATATCTTCTTCTGCTCCCTGTAAAAATTTTTCTAACTCGATACGAACGGGTTGTTGATCGTACTTGGCGTTAATTGAAAACTTATTATTTAGTCTTGGAGAAAAATCAACCTCTTTTTCAATAGGCAAACGTTGTGCAACACCATCAATTTTATAATCGCCGTCAATGTAAACTGTTAGATATGTTTTTTGAGTTAAGAATTTGTTTTCTGTGGCTCCTTCTCGTATAGCCATCACACCTTCAAAACTTGCATATCGTGTAATAAATGCACCTAAAAGAATAAAAACAAAGGCTAAATGCAATAAAAATGTAGCCCATTTTTCTTTCTTATAAAGCTTATATTTAAAAATATTCCCTGCAAAATTTATTACAAAAAACACTAAAATGGCTTCAAACCACCAAGCATTGTAAATTAATGTTCTTGTAAATGGCGTGGGAGACGTTTTTTGTCCGGCATCTAAAAATGTTCCGGCAATCATTGCGCCTGCAAATACTAAGAATAAGACGGCAGTTAATCTTGTTGAAAAAAGAATTTTGGATATTTTATTTAACATGGTGATTGATATCTTTTAAAAGTTCAACAAATTTATGGCATTTAGTTTATTTAGAAATGATATAAATCATAAAAATCATCTTAAATTTTTATTTATAAATTGCTCATTCTTGTCTTGTCTCAAAAATTTTAAGGTATAAAAATGTACTCATCTTTCTAGCTCGTCTTTTTGCGTTTTCTGCATAATCACCAACAAATAATTCGTCAATGGTTTCAAACCAAAGGTTTAGCCAAATGCCAAAATGCAATTGAGAAATCGAATTATTATTATTTTGATCAACTTTAACATGCACTTCTAATGGATTTCCTAAATATTTCGTTTTTAAAAATAAATTTGATTCCCAAAAAGTTGTTAATCTATTTAAATGCTCATCCCAATCCTTAATAGCTTCGTTAAAAAAAGGAGCTAATATTTCATTCTTTCTAACTTTATTATAAAAAGATGAAACCAACAAAAAAACATCTTCACGAGTTTTAATATCTTTTTTTTCCATATCAAACAAAGATACATGATTAGCTTTTATATAACGTAATACTTACTTATTTTAGCATTATGATTTCTGTAGTTATTTTGGGCGCTGGAAATGTTGCCACTCATTTATTTAAAGCTTTTAGTAAAGCTGACAATGTAATTGTAAATCAATGGTTTAATAGAAATTTAAAATCTATTGATTATTATAAAAACATGGTTGAGGTAACTGACAACTTATCCAATTTAAAAGAAGCTGATGTTTATATTATAGCAGTTAGTGATGATGCTGTTGCTAAACTTTCTGCTCAACTTCCATTTGAAAACAAGCTTGTAGTTCATACTTCTGGAAGTGTTGGTTTGTATGATTTAGATAAAAAACTTCATCGTGGTGTATTTTATCCGCTTCAAACTTTTAGTAAAGAGGCAGAAGTAAACTTTTCAAATGTGCCAATTTGTATTGAAACAGCAAGCAAAGAACACTTTAGCATATTGAAGCTTTTAGCTAAATCAATTGGAAGTACTAGTTATAGAGTTAATAGCGATCAAAGAAGTTCTTTGCATTTAGCGGCTGTATTTGTAAATAATTTTACAAATCAATTATATAGAATTGCACACGAAATTACAGAAGCAACAAGCACTGAATTTGATATACTAAAACCCCTTATTTTAGAAACTGCCAATAAAGTTCAAACCATTTCACCATACATGGCTCAAACTGGTCCAGCTAAAAGGAATGACAAAAAAACAATAAAAAAACATCTAAAAAAATTAGAAGGTTCACCTCATAAAGCTGTTTATGAGCTATTAACCGCATCAATACAAAAAACACATGGAAGAAAAAAGTTATAAAGAATACTTACAACATATCACAACTTTTATTTTAGATGTAGATGGTGTATTAACCGACAGTACTGTAACGATAACTGATGATGGAAATTTACTGAGAAAAATGAGTGTTAGAGATGGATATGCCATAAAAACTGCAACAGATTTAGGGTATAATTTCTGCATTATTACCGGTGGTTCAAGTGAAGGTGTACGCATGCGTTTAGAAGGGTTAGGTATAAAAGATATTTATCTGGGTTCTCATAATAAAATTGAACATTTTAACGAATATGTTAAAAAGTATCAAATTAAACCTGAAAATGTGCTCTATATGGGTGATGATATTCCAGACTATCCTGTGATGAAATGTGTTGGATTACCTTGTTGTCCACAAGATGCTGCACCCGAAATAAAGAATATTTCCAAATACATTTCCCATAAAAATGGTGGTTTTGGTGCCGTTAGAGATGTTATTGAACAGGTTTTAAAAGTTCAGGAAAAATGGAGTGGAAATTTTGATGCTAAGTATGATTAAATCATGACTAGTTTTTTAAATCTTATCCGCTATAAAAACCTGTTAATGATTGCTTTAGTGCAAAGTCTTATTAAATACGGCCTTTTAGTTCCATTTGGCATAAGTACTTCTCTTGATAATTTTGAGTTTTCACTATTAGTGTTTTCAACTATTTGTATTGCAGCCGGAGGAAACATTATCAATGATATTTATGATGTTGAAACAGATGCTATCAACAAACCAGAAAAGATAATTGTTGGGAAATTAATTTCAGAAAAAACAGCTTATAACCTGTTTATCATACTTAATGTTTTAGGTGTTGGTTTAGGTTTTTTTGTTTCTTATGTCGTTGGTAAAAGTGAATTGTTTTCAATTTTTGTAATTGTATCAGCACTACTCTATGTGTATGCCAGTTATTTAAAACAAATGTTTTTAATTGGAAACATAATCATTTCTGCTTTAGTTGCCCTAAGTATTATAATCGTTGGTATTTTTGAATTAATTCCTGCTATTACGTCTCAAAATCAAGGTATTCAATTAGCTTTTTTTAGAATATTGCTAGACTATGCATTGTTTGCTTTCATTATAAATTTAATTCGTGAAATTGTAAAAGACATTGAGGATTTTGATGGAGATTATAAATCTGGAATGCATACATTACCAATTGTTATTGGCAAGGAAAAAGCTTCAAAAGTCTTATTTCTATTATCTTTTATTCCACTAGGAACAGTAATTTATTATATTAACAGTAATCTTTACAAACAACCAATTGCTGTCATATATTTTTTGATTTTCATAATAGCTCCATTAATTTATTTAAGCATATTAATTTTTAATGCAAGAACTAAAAAGGACTTCCATGTTATTAGCAACCTTCTTAAATTAGTTATGCTCTTGGGGATGCTATCAATTTTACTATACAAGATTATTTTATTACCATAATGTTAAACGAAAAATTAAAAGACTACCATATTATTTTAGCTTCTGGATCACCTAGAAGACAATTGTTTTTTAAAGAGTTAGGAGTTGATTTTGAAATTAGGTTAAAGCCTGTGGTAGAAGAATACCCAATAAGATTGCGCCATTTTGAGATAAGTGATTACTTAGCTCAATTAAAGGCTTTGCCCTTTAAAGATGATTTAAAGGATAAAGAAATTCTTATAACAAGTGATACTATTGTTTGGCATAACAACAAAGCTTTAGGAAAACCTATTAATGAAACTGATGCTTTCAATATGCTGAAATCAATCAGTAATGCTACACACGAAGTTATTACATCGGTTTGTTTTACTTCAAAAACATCGCAAAAAACTTTAAGCGATATTACCAAAGTGACTTTTAAAAATCTTACGGATGATGAAATAAATTATTATATAAAAACCTGCAAACCATTTGATAAGGCTGGAGCCTATGGCATCCAAGAATGGATTGGACAAATTGGTGTAACTAAAATTGAAGGGTCTTATTTTAATGTTATGGGACTACCCGTACATTTAGTATATAAAGTGTTAACAGAAATTTCAACACAAAAACTATAAACCAACGTATATTTACGTTAGTAAATATTTATATATATGAAAACAGCATTAGATACCTATTTTTGGGAAATAATAAACACAGTTATTCTTATATTATTTTTTATCCTTTTAAATTTTATCCTGAAAAAGGTTTTAAAAGGTGTTGGAAAAAGAAGTAATATAAATATTGCACGGGTAAAACTTATAAATAGATACATTACTGTTACCTTAATTTTAATTGCTTTATTAATTGAAGCCTTTGTGCTTGGTGCAGAACGCGATCAAATTGCTTTGGTGTTTTCATCTGTCTTTGCGGTAGTAGGTATTGCTTTATTTGCCATTTGGTCCATTTTAAGCAATATAACATCTGGTGTTATTATGTTTTTTTCCTTTCCTTATAAAGTAGGTGATAAAATAATGATACACGATAAAGATTTTCCTTTAGAAGCCATTATTGAAGACATTGGAGCCTTTCAACTTCATTTAAGATTAGACAATGGCAACCTAGTTACCTATCCTAATAACCTCATGTTACAAAAAGCCGTCACGCTTATTCAAAAAGATGCAATTGATGAAGAATACGATTAAAACGCTATATTTATAACATTAACAGTGTTATGGCAAAAAATAGAACTTCAAAATACAATAAGAAAATTGGTTTAAGCCCTGGCTCCATTGTTTACACTGGAGATAAAGAAACACAAAAGCTATCCATTGAATCCTTTGATTATAACAGTGAATCTGTTGATGAAAAAACACACAGTCAAATTGAAGATGTTTTTCATTTTAAAACAACTAAATCTGTTAGCTGGGTAAATATTAATGGATTAAATCATGTAGATGCTATTGAAAAAATAGGTTCTCACTATAATTTACATCCGCTAACACTTGAAGACATTGTAAACACGTCACACAGACCAAAACTTGATGATTATGACAACTATGTCTTTGTTGTTTTAAAAATGCTTTATTATGATAAAGACGAACAAGTTGTTACTGAGCAAGTAAGTTTTATTTTGGGAGAAAGTTATGTGTTAAGTTTTCAAGAAGCTGAAGGCGATGTTTTTAATACCGTTAGAGAACGCATAAGATACGCAAAAGGACGTATTAGAACGTTAGGCTCCGATTACTTATTGTACACACTAATTGATGCAGTAACAGATCATTACTTTATAATTATTGAAAGACTGAGCAATAAAATTGAAGATCTAGAAGACAATTTATTCAATGGGTTTTCACAGGAAGAAATAAGCCAGCAGATTCAAAATTTAAAAAGAGAAGTTCTAAAAGTTCGTCGTGCTATCTTTCCTTTACGAGAGATTATTGGTAAAATTGAAAAGAATGAAAACAATTTTATAAAAGACAAGACCATTCATTATTTTAGAGACGTTTATGATCATGTAATTCAAATTTCAGAGAATATTGAAATTTACAGAGAGATGATTTGGGGCCTTATGGATATGTATATGACTACTATAAGCAATAAAATGAATGAAGTTATGAAAGTGCTAACTATAATTTCAACCATTTTTATTCCTCTTACATTTATGGCTGGTATCTATGGGATGAATTTTGATAATATTCCAGAACTTCATTATAAATATGCTTATTTCATTTTATGGGGCATCATGATTGTATTGTTCCTTTCCATGCTATATTATTTCAAAAAGAAAAAATGGTTTTAATTTCCTTATATAATTCGTTAAAGAAACATTAAAAGCAAGGATTTGGCTAGTATCTTTTTCTATATTTGGTTTATTCCAAACAAAAGATGATGCAAAAAACAGTACTTTATCTATTAATATTATTCCTTTTTCCCTGCTTTAATCAAGCGCAACAACCCAAAAAACCTAATGCTTCAGAAATATATGAATCTATTCAAAAATTAAATTTTTTAGGTTCTGTAATGTATATTGCAGCACATCCAGATGATGAAAATACACGCCTTATCTCCTACTTATCTAACAAAATAAAAGCGAGAACAGCTTATTTAGCTTTAACACGAGGTGATGGAGGACAAAATCTTATAGGGCCAGAAATTGGAGAGTTATTAGGTGTTATAAGAACTGAAGAATTATTAGAAGCCCGAAAAATTGATGGTGGAGAACAGTTTTTTACAAGGGCCAACGACTTTGGTTTTTCTAAACATCCAGATGAAACTTTGACTATATGGAACAAAAATGAGGTGTTAAGCGATGTTGTTTTAGCCATCAGAAAATTTCAGCCAGATATTATTATCAATCGATTTGACCACAGAAGTCCAGGAACTACACATGGACATCATACCAGTTCAGCCATGTTGAGTGTAGAAGCGTTTGATTTGGCAAATAAAGCTTCCGTTTATCCTGAACAACTTAAACAAACCAGTTTATGGCAACCAAAAAAACAATTTTTCAATACGTCATGGTGGTTTTATGGCAGTCAAGAAAACTTTGATAAAGCTGACAAAACAAATTTGTTAAGTATTGACACAGGAGTTTATTTTCCTTTAAAAGGATTAAGTAATCCAGAAATTGCAGCTTTAAGCAGAAGTAAACATAAATCACAAGGTTTTGGTAGTACAGGAAGTCGTGGCGAAGAATTAGAATATATAGAACTAATAAATGGCGATTTACCAATTGATAAATCAAATATTTTTGATGGCATTGATACCACTTGGAATCGAGTTAAAGGTGGAAATGTTATCGGCAAAATTATTTCAAAAGTTGAAACAGATTTTGATTTCACAAATCCATCAGCATCGATTCCACAACTAGCTGAAGCCTATAAATTAATCCAAAAACTAGAAGATACACATTGGAAAACTATTAAATCTGAAGAAATTAAAAATATTATTGCTTCATGTGCTGGATTGTATTTAGAAGCGGTTGCAGATACAAATCATGCAACAAAAAATTCTGAAGTAAATATATCCATAGAGATGATTAATAGAAGTGATACCGATATTGTTTTTACAGGATTAACTTTAAAAGATAACAGCGAAAAAGCATATAGCCAACTTGAATTAAAAAACAACAAAAAAGAGCAATTAAAAAACACCATTGTGATTTCTAAAAACCAAGAACCAACAACTCCATATTGGTTAACAAGTAAAGGAACTTTAGGAATGTATAAAGTAACATATCCAAATTTGATTGGCTTGCCAGAAACTCCTATTGTTTATACTGCGACTTTTGAATTAGAAATAGAAAATACCCCAATTGAATTTACAAAACCAATAGTTTATAAAACCAATAATCCTGTAAAAGGTGAAGTATACAAACCTTTTGTTATCATACCAGAAGCTTCTGCTAAAATTGCTGAAAAAGTCATCATATTTGAAAATGACAAACAAAAAGAAATTCCTGTTATTGTTAAGGCTGGTGAAGATCAATTAGAGGGCTATGTTACAATTGCCCATCCAAAGGATTGGAATGTTTATCCAGAAAAACAAACCATTTCCATTGCACATATGGGAGAAGAGCAAACTGTTGTTTTTACCATTATTCCTCCAAAAAATCAAAGTGAAGGACTCATAACTCCTATGGTTCATATTGGTGATGACATTTACACAAGAGAGCTTATTGAAATAGCTTATGACCATATTCCATTACAAACCGTTTTATTACCAAGTGAAAGCAAAGTAGTAAGATTGAATATTCAAAAGAAAGGTGAAAATATAGCTTATATTGAAGGTGCTGGTGATGTATTACCAGAGAGTTTAAAACAAATAGGTTATAATGTCATTACAATCGCTCCAAAAGATATAAATGCAGAAACATTAAGCAGATTTGATGCTGTTGTAGTTGGAATAAGAGCTTATAATACCATTGAAGATTTAAAATATAAACAACAAATATTATTTGATTTTGTTGAAGAAGGTGGGAATATGATAGTGCAATACAATACTAATTCCAGATTGCAAGTTGATAGATTAGCGCCTTTTGATTTAACACTTTCTAGAGATAGAGTGACCGATGAAAATTCTGAAGTACGCTTTTTAAACCCAAACCATTCTTTACTAAATTATCCAAATAAAATCACTCAAAAAGATTTTGAAGGATGGACCCAAGAACGTGGATTATATTTTCCTGATAAATGGTCAAGCGAGTTCACTCCTATTCTATCAATGAACGATAAAGGTGAATCTCCAAAAGATGGCAGCTTATTAGTTACAAAATATGGTAAAGGTTATTACATATATACCGGATTAAGCTTTTTTAGAGAATTCCCTGAAGGCGTCGCTGGCGCATACAGATTGTTTGCAAATATGCTTTCAATTGGAAAAGAAGACATTAAGATTGAAGCAAAACTAAATGATTAATAATGACAGAAGAAAAGCAACCTAAACAACCTTGGCTTAAATTGTATTCTATCATTTTAATAGCCAATCTTGTTTATATTATTGCATTTTACTTAATCATGAAATCCTTTTAATTATGCAAATATTAAATTGGATAGATTGGGTTGTTTTAGCCGTCACTTTATTGGCCATAGTTATTTATGGCACTTGGCAAACTCGTGGTAGCAAAAACGTTCAAGATTATTTAAAAGGAGGAAACACTTCTAAATGGTGGACCATTGGGTTATCAGTTATGGCAACTCAAGCCAGTGCCATAACCTTTCTATCAACTCCTGGGCAGGCGTATAATGATGGAATGGGATTTGTACAATTTTATTTTGGCTTACCAATAGCCATGATTGTTATTTGTATGGTCTTTATCCCTTTATATCATCGACTTAAAGTTTATACAGCTTACGAATTTTTAGAAAACAGATTCGATTTAAAAACCAGAACTTTAACCGCTATTTTATTTTTAATTCAACGTGGCCTTTCTGCAGGAATTACCATTTTTGCTCCAGCAATTATTTTATCGGTTGTTTTAGGTTGGGATTTACTAACCCTTAATATTGTTATTGGTTTATTAGTCATTGTTTACACAGTATCAGGAGGAACAAGAGCTGTTAACGTGACTCAAAAACATCAAATGATTGTTATTTTTATTGGAATGTTAGTAGCTTTTTTTATAATAGTTTCTAAACTTCCTCAAGATGTTACTTTTATTAAAGCACTTGATATTGCAGGAGCCAGTGGTAAAATGAAAATTCTTGACTTTAGTTTTAGTCTCAATAATCGTTACACGTTTTGGAGCGGTATTATTGGTGGAACCTTTTTAATGCTATCATATTTTGGAACCGACCAAAGTCAAGTACAACGGTATCTTTCTGGCAAATCAGTAAAAGAAATGCAATTAGGATTGCTGTTCAACGGTTTGTTAAAAGTGCCTATGCAGTTTTTTATTTTATTGGTAGGTGTTATGGTGTTTGTTTTCTATCAGTTTAATGAATCACCTTTAAATTTTAATCCAACAGCCACAGAACTGGTTCTAAATTCTGAATATGCTTCAGATTATAAAAAACTTAGAGAAGCACAAAAAGATAATTTTGAAAGCAAACAAATTGAGATTAAAAATTTTATTAATTCTGAAACTTCAGAATCAGCAATTGAATCAATTTTAAAAGTAAATGTAGCCAATAAAAAAATCAAAGATGAAGCTAAACTACTTATAGATAAAGTTGCAGAAAAGCAAAATATAAAAGTTGAAAGTAATGATAAAGATTATGTCTTTATTCATTTCATTTTAAATAACTTACCTCGTGGTTTAATAGGTTTACTTCTTGCTGTAATTTTAAGTGCAGCCATGTCAAGTACTTCTAGTGAATTAAATGCATTAGGTTCAACAACTACGATAGATTTATATAAACGAAATACCTCAGAAAAAACAGAACAGCAAATGGTAAAAGCATCAAAATGGTTCACATTCGCTTGGGGAATTATAGCTATTTGTGTTGCTTGTGTTGCTAATCTGGCTGAAAATTTAATTCAATTAGTAAATATTATTGGTTCCCTTTTTTATGGAAATGTATTAGGCATTTTCTTAATCGCTTTTTTCTTCAAATTTGTGAAAGGACATGCTGTTTTCATAGCTGCCATAATTACTCAAATCTTTGTTATTTCCTTATTTTTATTAAATGAGCATGAAATAATTAATCTTCCATTTTTATGGTTAAATTTTGTAGGTTGTATCATAGTTATTACTATTGCATGTATTCTACAATTACTTTATAAAAATGACAAAACAATCACAACATAAAACCATCCGTTGGGGTATAATTGGTTTAGGAAGCATCGCTAATAAATTTGCGAAAGATTTATTAACCGTTAAAGATGCCCAATTATATGCTGTAGCTTCTCGTTCTCTAGAAAAAGCTGATGAATTTGCATCTGCTTACAATGCAGTTATAGCTTATAGCAGATATGAAGATTTAGTTGATGACAAGAATATTGACGCTGTATATATTGCTACTCCTCATGCATTACATAAAGAAAACACTCTTTTATGTCTAAAAAAAGGTATTGCTGTTTTATGCGAAAAGCCTTTTGCTATGAATTCTTCTGAAGTTGAAGAAATGATTACTTGTGCAAAAGCGAAAAATACATTGCTTATGGAAGCTCTTTGGACTTATTTTCTTCCTCATTATCAATATGTATTGCAAGTATTGAAAAACAAAACTTATGGAGACATTTTAAAGCTAGAAGCTGATTTTGGGTTTTTTCGTGAATTTAATAATGATGCCAGATTATTTAATAAATCATTAGGCGGCGGAAGTCTTTTAGATATAGGCATCTACCCCATTTTTGCAGCTTTATCAACTTTAGAAAAACCTATCAACATTGAAGCTAATACCACATTTTTTGATAATGGAGCAGATTCAACATGCAACATGACCTTTAACTATAAAAAAAATGTAAAGGCATATTTAAAAAGTTCCTTATTAGAATCACTTCCTACTGAAGCTATTTTTTATTGTGAAAAGGCAATCATAAAAGTTAATACCATGTTTCATATGCCAACAACAGTTTCAATAATTATTGATGGCAAAGAAGATATAAAAGATTTTGGATACAATACCATTGGTTATAATTACGAAATCATGCATTTTAATGAACTTATCCAACTAGGAAAAACAGAAAGTCCAATCATGTCATTTGAGTTTAGTAACCAATTAATTTCGATTTTAGATTCTGTTAGAAACTTGATAAAATTAGAATATTGATTTTTTAAAAATAGTTTAAATTATTTTTTGTGATTGTGAAAGGAACTAATAAGTACTCTTTACGGTTTATCTCTAAAAATTGTTAAATTATAACAGACATCATTTTAAGATATTTTTTATTTTTAGAAGTTGAAGATTAAAAAAAGCAACCAAATAGGTTGCTTTTTTACTAAATAAATTTATAACATTCAACTTACATAGCTCCCCATTCTTTTAGAGAGTCTTTGTTCATCTTAACGTAATCGTCATTTCCAGCTTCTTCTGCTCCAGCTAATGATTTCTTTGCAGATTCGATAGCTGCTTCTTTATTACCTGTTTTTGCATAAAGTAAAGACTGTTGTCTCAATTGCCAATAAGCTGGTTTTTCAGTCAAAGACATGGCCTTATCCATCCACTCTTGAGCTTGACTTAAATCTTTTCCTTCACTTAAGTAATATACAGCAGCAGCATAATAATCATTAGCTGTTGGAGTACTATTCATAACATCATTTATACTGGCTAAAACTTTATTATCTGTTGGAACATTAAATTTCACACCCACGTAAGTACTTTCCCAAAGTATGCCTAAGGTTGCTCCTCCACTACTTAAATCATCGATATCCATGGTGAAAGTTTCAATGGTCACAGGCAAAGTGTTTACTCCTACAGTTGTTTTTGCAACCACTTTGGTATCGTCCAACTCTTGAGGAGCTCCCCAATTGTCTGTTGTTGCATAAAATATAACATCCCATGATGTCTCACCTGGAATAGTATAAATAGCATAAGAACCTGCTTTTAGAGTTTGACCGTCAACGGACACATCATCACTAAAAGTTATCATGGTGTTTTTATTGGCTCCAGTTCTCCATACTTTTCCAAAAGGTACCAAGTCTCCAAATATTTTACGTCCTCTCATACTAGGTCTAGAGTATTCTAAAGTTACGTTGGTCAATCCAACCACTTGTTCTACTTTACTGGTAGGACTGGGTTGTGGTGTCTTAATCTGTGAGTATCCGGTAAGTGATACAGCAAGAACAAAGAAAGATAATACGAGTTTTTTCATGTTTAAGTTGATTTAATTATTAGCATAAATTTAAATTATAAAATTAAGGAATGAAATCACTTATAATTGTTAATAAAAGCCTAAAATGATAAAATTTGTTATTATATCAATATTTGAATAGTTCTTTTAATAGAATACAACATTTAAAAAATAATTTGATTTATTAACGCCTTAATTAGAAACTTGTCTAAAAAATAAAAGAACTACTTTTCTATTCTTATTCTAACGTCAACAGCAACAATATCTTTTTCTAATGCCAAAAGTGGATTTATATCTAATTCAGAAATTTCTGGAGCCATACAAAGTAGTTGAGATATTTTTACAATGATGTCTGCATACTTTTTAATGTCTATACCTTTTTGACCTCTTATTCCTTTTAATATGGGATAGGCTCTTAAATTTGAAATCATTTTTAAAGCATCAGACTCTGTGATTGGTACCATGGAAGTGCTTATATCTTTTAATACTTCAACAAAAATGCCTCCTAGTCCACATAATATGATGTGTGGATAATTAGTTTCCCTTTTTGCTCCAATAAATAGTTCCATCCCCTCAATCATTGGTTGAATCAGCACAGATTTCGCACCATGAATCTGCATTAACTTTTCAAAACTATCATGCAATTCTCTGTCATTTGAAATATTTAAAATAACGCCTCCAACATCTGATTTATGCAATGGACCCTCTACTTTTAATACAACTGGGTATGTTAGTGTCTCTGAAACTTTGTTAAGTTCTGCTTTTGTTTTGGCATATTTTTGAAATGCAAATTGTACACCTGCATAATCTAATAGTTTAAAAGCTGTTTCAGACGACATGTATCCATTAGGAAGAGCATCTATCAGCTTTCTTACTCTTTTGAATGATTTAAATTCTAAAGTCTGAGATTTATCTCGTACTATACTTTGATTAGATACCTTAGCCAAAGCCTTTCCAAATAAAACTTCATCATGAAAAGCAATATTTCCTTTTGATATAAACTCATTTATTTCATCATGAACATTAATAACTGATGGCAATATGGTGTAAATTGGCTTTTTTGAAGTCTTTATTTTTTTATTTAAAACTTCATACACATCATAAACCGGCTTTAATCCAGGGCTTCCAAAAATGACTGCTATAGCATCAATCTCATCAAATTTATTGTCGCAATAATCAATAATGGTTTCTAATTGTTGAGCAGTTCCAGTAGCTAAAAAATCAATGGGATTAGCAACAGAAGACCCATCAAATAATTCTTTTAATAATGTTTTACAATGTGTTCCTTTTAATGAAGGCACTTGCAATCCGTTTTTTGACAAGACATCAGTTAGCATGACCGCTGGACCTCCGGCATGTGTAATAATGGCTATATTTTTTCCCTTAGATTCCCTTTGCAATAAAATCCCCGCCACTGTAATCAGTTCGTTTCTGCCATAACAACGTATAATTCCAGCCTTTTTAAATAAGGCGTCAATAAAAACATCTGAATTGGCTATAGCTCCTGTATGAGATGACGCCGCTTTATTGCCCGCTTCTGTACTACCAGCTTTAATTGCGGCAATTTTACAGCCTTTACTTAGTAATGAAGCGGTATGTTTTAAAAACTTAAGCGGATTTTTAACACTTTCAATATAAAGAAGTTTTACTTTAGGGCTTTTATCTTTATCAAAAGATATATCTAAATACTCTAATACCTCCTCTACTCCTATTTGAGCACTATTTCCTACCGTATAAACGCTTGAAAAGGTAAGACCCATACCAACAGCTGCCTCTATAATAAATACGGCAGTGGCTCCTGAACCAGATATAAAATCAACTCCAGAATCACTTAATTTAGGAATTGGTGTTGTAAAAACACCCGTGTAAAACTGATTAATTAAGCCTATATTATTAGGTCCTAAGAGGCTACCTCCCACTTTATCAATCAGTTTGACTATTTCTTTTTCTAACCTTGCACCGTTTTCATCCTTTTCACTAAAACCTGCAGAGAAAATAATAAACCCTTTTGTGTTCTTTTGTTTAGTCAATATTCTTATTGGCTCTAAAATAAATTGTGCTGGTATTGCAATAATTGCCAAATCAACATTTGGAATTTCCTGAACATTTTTAAAAGATTTAACACCTTGTACAATTTCCTGTTTAGGATTAACAACAAATAAATCTCCTTTAAATTGATTCTCAATCAAGTTTTTTAAAACTCTTCCTCCAGGGCTGTGAATATTATCAGAACCTCCTATTACAACAATACTTTTTGGTTGAACTAGTTTTGGGTGAAGCATAACTAAAAATTGCTTTAATAACGTAAAGTAACTAATTTAATATAGGATTTTAGCTGACATTTATCACAATCTATTTTATTAAAATTTTGTTATTTTGAATAGACTAAAAACATCATGAATTATGTATGCATTTTCAAACGCAGTTAATTCTAGGCATTCTGAAGACATAAAACTATTAATGTCCCAAGCATCTGGAAAGAGTTTGATTTCATTTGCAGGAGGCATGCCAAATAATGATTTATTTCCTGTAAAACAAATTGATGATATTTATAATTCACTGCCAGACAATATAAAAAAATTATGTTTCCAATATGGGCCAACTTCTGGTTATCCACCATTAATCCAATCACTAAAAGATCATTTAAACAATAAAGGATTACCTGTCCAAGACAATAAAATTTTAATAACTACTGGTTCATTACAAGCTATTTCAATTATAACTCAAGAGTTTGTTAATGAAGGTGATATTATATTAACTGAAAATCCATGCTTTGTTGGAGCACTGTCTGTATTTGAAACATTTGGAGCTAAAATAGAAAGCATCCCTATAGACAATCATGGGATAGATATAAATGCATTAAAGAATAAAATTGCCACTTTAGAAAGAACGCCTAAATTTTTATATGTAACCCCTAATTATCATAATCCCGCGGGAATTATTTACACACTCGAAAGAAAAAAAGAACTTTTAGAAACATTATCTGGTACAGGAATTATTTTACTTGAAGATGATGCGTATAGTGATTTGTATTTTAATGAAAATGAAAAATATCTAACCAAATCCATGAAGTCATTTGGGGTTAAGGATGTCGAAATCATTTATACTGGTTCCTTCTCAAAAATATTGGGTCCAGGTTTTAGATTAGGTTATATGCTTTCTTCACTAGAAATATTTGAAAAAGCTGAAACCGTAAAACAAGCCTTGGATGCCTGTACTTCTAATTTTATGCAAATATTAGCCAATGAATTTTTAGCACAGCATAAACTAGAATCTTATTTAAAATTCTTAAGAATTGAATATTTGGAAAGGAAAAATTTACTCCAACAGAGTTTAGAAAAATATATGCCAAAAGAAGTTACTTGGAATGAACCAAAAGGCGGTTTTTACATCTGGCTTAAGTTACCATCTCATATTAAATCAACAGACATATTCAAAGAAAGTGTTAAAGATGATGTTGTGTTTGTAACCGGAAGAACTTTTGATCCTGACAGTAAAAAGGATGACAGATTACGACTCTCGTTTTCAAATATGCCAAAAGAAAGCATTGAAAAAGGAGTCATAATTTTGGCTAAGGCTGTAGAAAAAGTACTTAAAAATGTTAAAGTTAAAAATACTTAATTAATATATTTGATTAAATGTTGGTAGCTAAATTGGTGATTTCTTTGGCTATTTTTTTCCCCTCAAAAAAGGCTTTTAAGTTTAAGCTTATTATTTTGTCGCTTTTATGCTGAAACAGTTTTTTAATGGCATCCAAAAGACTTTCTTCTGATAACGGAATAATAGAAGCCGCAGCACCAAGCAATACCATATTTGTAACTTTTGAATTACCTATTTTTTTAGCAATTTCTGTAGCATTTATAATAATATGATACGGATGCTTTTTAATTTGTTTGAATAAATCATTTTTATCTGGATAGTTATCCGTATTAATAAATGGGTGAGAATCTGTAACCAACCAGCCATATTTATTCAAAAAAGGTGTGTATCTCAATAATTCCATAGGTTCTACAGATAATATTAAATCCGCTTTCCCTTCAGGAATGAGATCAGAAAAAATTTGTTTATCAGATATTCGAACATGGCATTGTACAGCACCACCACGTTGACTCATACCATGAACTTCAGATTGTTTTACAAACAAATTTTCACTTAAAGCAGCCGTATCTAATACTGCAGCAATGGTTAAAATACCTTGTCCGCCAACGCCAGATAATATAATATTTGTTTTCATGCTTTTATTTTAGCTTAATGAAGCGATTTTAGCTTTTATTTCCTCTTTTTTATCTCTCGATAATCTAACACAAGGTCTTTCTGAAATAATAACTGAAACTCCTTTATATTTCAATTCATTTCTTAATAACTCAACATTTTGTTCATGATTTTTATTTAAAGGTATCATGGTTTTTAAATGGTCTGGATGCACTCCAATACCTAAACAAATTTTATGCAACCTTCCAACAGCAGATGATTCTTGTGCTCCAGTCATGGCAATTGCTGAATTATCTGAAATGATTACTGTTATTGGAGAATTTTCATAAACTGCATCTAACAATCCCGTCATTCCTGAATGCGTAAAAGTTGAATCACCTATTACAGCAATGGCGTTTTCCAGTCCGGCATCAGCAGCTCCTTTAGCCATAGTTATAGAAGCTCCCATATCAATTAGCGTGTTTACAGTTTTTAATGGAGGTAAAGCTCCTAATGCATAGCAACCAATATCTCCAAAGACGTTTTTATTTCCTATTTCTGGAATTAACTCATTAATAGTATTAAATAAATCGGTATGACCGCAACCTTCACAAAGCTGTGGCGGTCTGCCAGATACTATTTCGGGAATGGATTTAGAAATATTTTGAAAAATGCCTAAAGATTTACCAACAGTATTTGGATTAAGCTCACCTGTTAATGGAATATCTCCAGTTAATTTACCTTTAATTTTATCATTTTTATTAAAATAGTCATGTAGTAGTTCCTCAACTAAAGGATATCCTTCTTCAACTACAATTATTTTATCGCAATGCTTATAAAGTTTTTTTATTTTTTCTTTAGGTAATGGATATTGAGAAATTTTCAAAATAGAATAAAAAGAAACATCATCACCAATATTTTCCATAACATAGTTATAAGCAATACCGCAAGCAATAATTCCAACATCATTATGTTGACTCAATTTTAAATCATTTAAAGAAGAACTTTCTGAAAGCTTAATTAAAATAGCCTTTTTATTAACTAATTTGTCAAATTGCTTTCTAGCATTCATTGGTAAAAGTGCAAACCTAGACGTATCAGTTGGTAATTGCATCACATTCTGAGCTCTTCTTTCTCGCAATTCAATACCTGCACGCGAATGAGACAAACGAGTCACCATTCTTACCAAAACAGGTAGCTTTAATTCTTCAGAAAGATCAAAGGCATAATGCATAATATCATAAGCCTCTTGCTGATTTGAAGGCTCTAATATTGGAATCATGGCAAATTTTCCATAAAACCTTGAATCTTGTTCATTTTGTGAAGAGTGCATAGAAGGGTCATCAGCCACCACAACTACAAGTCCACCATTAATTCCTGAAACAGACATATTCATAAAAACATCTGAAGCTACATTTAACCCCACATGCTTCATCACAACCAAGGCTCTTAAACCAGTATATGACATACCAAGAGCAGACTCCATAGCGGTTTTCTCGTTAACAGACCAGGTAGCATGAATTTTCAATTCCCTTGCAAGTTTTGACCTTTGAATATATTCAGTAATTTCAGTAGAAGGGGTTCCAGGATAAGCATAAACTCCCGATAATCCAGCATCAATGCTACCTTGAGCCAGTGCTTCATTCCCTAACAATAAACTTTTCATATGATACTTCTATTTCTGTTAACAAATTTAAATGTAACACTATTAATAGAGTATGATTTATGTCATACTGGGATCAATAACTTAAGCAAAATAATTATAAATGTTAATTTTTGTTTAATGTTTTTAATATATAGTTAAACATTGTGTAAATTTGTGTATATTTAAACATGATATTACATACTACCTATTCAAACAAAAGTAACAATCATCTAATCATTGACTTAGTTAATAAACTTTATTCATCTCTAGAAGCATTCAATATGAAAGGCATAGAATCAAAAAAGAATGATTTTAAATGCTGCAAGTCCGAATTTAATTTCTAGCTAAATATTTGAAATGGAATGTGCTATTGTTACCTTTAAAATTTAATATATGAAATACTTATTATTCTATATTCTCATGTTTACTTTTTTCACTAAATCTATATCTCAAACCATGTCAACACAATCTTTATACGATATTAAAATTAACAGTTTAACAGGAACCCCCATTGATTTATCTCTCTATAAAGGGAAATACATCTTGTTCGTTAATGTGGCTTCCAAATGTGGTTTTACTGGTCAATACGAAGATTTACAAAAATTGTATAATATTTATCAAGATAAATTAATGATTATTGGTGTTCCATGCAATCAATTTGGAGAACAGGAACCAGGAACTGCAGCAGAAATTCAATCTTTTTGTCAGGCAAATTATGGTGTTACTTTTGTTATGAGCGAAAAGGTTGATGTGAAAGGAAAAAACCAGCATCCTTTATATCAATGGCTCACAGATAAAACAAAAAATGGGAAATCAAGTTCAACAGTAAAATGGAATTTTCAAAAATACTTAGTTGATAAAAAAGGAGCGTTAATTGATTATTATTTTTCTATAACAAATCCCATGAGTGATAAAATAACAAAGCATTTACAATAGAACTATGATTTCATTATTTAAACCTAATTCAGAAGCAGAAAAACTTCGAAAAAAATATGAAATACTAATGAAGGAATGGCATACGCTTTTAAATATTAATCGAAAAGAAAGTAACAAAAAATTTGCCGAAGCACAAGAAATACTTAATAAAATTGACCGCTTAAATCCTAATTAATGAAGGTTCTAAAATATTTATTCGTTTTTCTAATCATTAATTTTGGAGCTCTAGGTTTAGGAGTATTGTTCATGCAAAATGGTCCACAAACAGATTGGTATTTACAACTAAACAAAGCGCCTTGGACACCACCAGGCTGGGTTTTTGGAGCAGCTTGGTCTACTATTATGTTTTGTTTTTCTTTTTACATAATGTATCTTTTTTTGGCACAACCAAATACTAAAGTCAAAATATTATTCACAATTCAATTCATTCTAAATGTAGGATGGAATTTTGTTTTTTTCAATCAACATTTAGTTCTTCTTGGATTGATAGTAATACTTGCGCTTACTGCAATAGTTAGCATATTTTTATATGATTTCAGAAAACAAATGCAGCTAAAAACACTATTAATCCTACCCTATTTTTTGTGGTTATGTATTGCATGTTCCCTGAATTTATACATTTTACTTTACAATTAAACCATGAAGATTTATACCTTACATAAAAAGCAAAATTTACCTATTAATATGCAACAAGCTTGGGATTTTCTTTCAGATCCTAAAAATCTAAAAACTATCTCGCCAGACTATATGGGTTTTAATATTTTATGTGGTGCTGACCGACCTATGTATGCAGGTCAAATTATACAATACATAGTTAAACCTGTTTTTGGTATTAAAACAAAATGGGTAACTGAAATTACACATGTGATTGATAAACATTATTTTGTTGATGAACAACGTTTTGGTCCGTATAAATTTTGGCATCACAAACACTTTATAAAAGAAATAGCTAATGGCATAGAAATGGAAGATATAATAGATTATAAAATACCTTTTGGAATTCTTGGCCAGTTAGTGCATCCTATTATTGTAAAGCCAAAACTTGAAGAAATATTTAATTACAGATCCAAAAAATTAGAAGAACTCTTTGGTGTTTATAAACCATGAAGCAATCTGTAAATATTTTTTGGTTTAGACGAGATTTAAGACTTGAAGACAATGCAGGATTATTTGAAGCCTTAAAGGGGAAGAATCCAGTACTTCCAATTTTTATTTTTGATTCCAATATTTTAGAACACCTTCCTGAAGATGATGCCCGAGTTACTTTTATTCATGAAACACTACAAGACCTAAAGCAAACCCTTAAAGATTATTACGAGAGCGATATTGCATTATATCACGGAGAGCCATTAGATATTTATAAACATCTCATTTCAAATTATTCTATTGAAACTGTTTACACAAATCATGATTATGAACCTTATGCAAACAAAAGAGATAAAGAAATAAAAGACTTTTTAGCGACTCAAAACATAGAATTTAAAACTTATAAAGATCAAGTCATTTTTGAAAAGAATGAGATACTAAAAAACAATGGCACTCCATATGTAGTCTACACACCTTACATGAAAAGATGGAAAGCTATATTTAATTCTAAAAAATTAATTCACTTTGATTCAAAATCAAATTTATCTAAGCTTGTTAAGAACTTTAATGTGGCTGATTGTAATCTTTCAGAAATGGGATTTAAAACGTCTTCACAAAAAATAAAAGAATATAACGTTTTATCTGATTTAATTAAAAATTATGAAGCAACACGTAACTATCCTGCACAGGATTCTACCTCTCGGTTAGGTCCACATTTACGTTTTGGAACTGTAAGTATTCGTTCAATAATTGAAAAAGTTGTTTCTGAAAAAAATGAAATCTTTTGGCAAGAACTTATTTGGCGCGAGTTTTTTATGCAGATTTTATGGCATTTTCCACACACATCTACCCAAAGTTTTAAACCACTATATGATCGTATTTTATGGCGAAATAATGAACTAGAATTTAAAATCTGGTGTGAAGGAAAAACAGGTTATCCATTGGTAGACGCTGGTATGCGTCAATTGAATAAAACAGGATTTATGCACAATCGTGTACGTATGCTGGTTGGTAGTTTTTTATGTAAACATTTATTGATTGACTGGCGTTGGGGTGAAGCTTATTTTGCTGAAAAACTACACGACTATGAAATGGCTAGTAATGTTGGAAACTGGCAATGGGTAGCTGGTTGTGGTGTTGATGCTGCTCCATATTTTAGAATATTTAACCCTACAACGCAAATTGAAAAGTTTGATAAACACTTAACTTATATTAAAAAATGGGTGCCGGATTTTCAAGAATTAACCTATCCAGCTCCTATGGTTGACCATCAGTTTGCCAGAGAACGCTGTTTGCAGGTTTATAAAAAATCCTTAAATTGAACAAATATTTCATTTTAAATAACCATGCTAAATAAACGATTTAAAATTATCTTAATAGGCATATTTTTAATACTACTTGTTCCATTTGTAGCCATGCAGTTTAGCACTGAAGTTTCCTGGAGTTTATTTGATTTTATAGTGGCAGCTTTATTGTTGCTTTCCACTGGATTATTGTGCGAATTTGTTTTAAGAAAAATAGCTAACCCTAAATATAAGATTATCTTTTTGATAATTGTCATTGCCGTCTTCTTGTTAATCTGGATTGAACTTGCTGTTGGAATTTTTGGTTCGCCATTTGCAGGAAGCTAACAATTTGCATATTTTTCATTTTATATTCTTAAAACTAATGAAACAACCCCTATTAATCTTTCTATTGCTGCTTGCAGGATGTTCAAGACAATCAAATCAGTGCAAGAAAATTGACAATGAAACTGCCAAAAAAGTTGTTATCGATTATTTTAAGGCCATTTCAAACAAGAACTTTGAAACTCTTAAAAGTCTCTGTCAACCCAAGATTATGTTCTTTTCGAAGTGGAGAAATATGGAATAATGATACCTTAATTGATCGAATCAAAAAGAGTCCACAAGTACAAAGAAACTATGAGTTCAAAAATTTCACAATAGAAACCGATTGTAATGGTTCTTTTATTAACTATTTGAATCATGGCATTTTTAAAATAAATGACACAACCCTAATTAACATTAACTGAATAGAATCCGCTTATGTAAAAAAAGTTGATGGTAATCTTAAACTTCACTTTTTACATTCGTCTATTGCAAAATAAAAAAAATCACACTAAATCTTTCTTTTTCTTAATTTTGCATGATATCAATTGTTATGCAAATCTCAGGAAAACGTTATTTAGATTACTCTTCTTTTATTAAATCTACATTTGGAAGTCGGGTACAAAAAATATCAATAAATATTGGTTTTTCGTGCCCAAATAGAGATGGCTCTAAAGGTTTTGGCGGATGTACATATTGCAATAACAATACTTTTAATCCAGATTACTGCGGTTCTACAAAAAGTATTAAACAACAATTAGAAGAAGGTATTAGTCGCTTTTCTAAAAAATATAAAACCCAACAATACTTAGCATATTTTCAAGCTTACACAAATACATATGCAGATTTAGAATCTCTAAAAAGCATGTACGAAGAAGCCTTATGTGTGCCAAAAGTTATTGGACTGGTTATTGGTACCCGACCTGATTGTATTTCTGAAGAGATTATTGATTATCTATCATTTTTATCAAAAGACTACTTTATTTCTCTTGAATTTGGAGTTGAAAGCACTATAAACAGAACTTTAGAAAATGTTAATAGATGTCATACGTTTGAAGATACCAAAGCTGCTTATAACTTGTGTAAAAACAAAGGGTTTCATTTAGGTGCCCATTTAATATTAGGTTTACCAGGAGAAACTAAAGAAGAGTTGTTAAACCATGCAATAGAAATTTCTAAACTTCCTATTACTACCCTAAAACTTCACCATTTGCAAATTGTTAAACAATCAATAATGGTAAACCAATATAAGAGAAACCCAGAAAATTTCAATTTATTTACTTCTGAAAATTATATTGACTTTATTGCTGAGTTTATTGAAATACTTCGACCAGATATTATTATAGAACGCTTTGTTAGTGAAGCACCTTTAGAGTTATTGATTGCTCCAAAATGGCATTTTAAAAATTTTGAAATTGTAGCAAAAATTGATAAAAAAATTTTAGAAAAGAATACTTGGCAAGGAAAATATTATAAACAGTAAAATATTACTCTACTCTTTCAATTTTAGCACCAATAGCACGTAAACGTTCGTCAATACGCTCATATCCTCTATCTATTTGTTCAATGTTTTGAATAGTAGACGTACCTTTTGCAGATAAAGCGGCAATCAACAATGAAACACCGGCACGAATATCAGGAGATGTCATCGTAGTAGCTTTTAAGGTTGATTTAAAATCATGCCCAATAACGGTAGCTCTATGTGGGTCGCACAAAATAATCTTAGCTCCCATATCAATTAATTTGTCTACGAAGAACAAACGACTCTCAAACATTTTTTGGTGGATTAAAACACTACCTCTTGCCTGTGTAGCTACAACCAAAATAATACTTAACAAATCGGGCGTAAACCCAGGCCAAGGCGCATCAGAAATAGTTAAAATTGAACCATCAATAAAACTTTGTATTTCATAACCATCCAAGTGTGCCGGAATATGAATGTCATCACCACGTTTTTCAACAGTAATACCAAGTTTTCTAAATACATTTGGTATTAATCCTAAATCATCCCAACTTACATTTTTAATAGTCAGTTCACTTTTAGTCATAGCAGCTAACCCAATCCAGCTACCAATTTCTATCATATCTGGTAACATGGTATGAGTTGTTCCTCCTAAAGTTTCAACTCCTTCAATAATCAACATATTGGAACCTACACCACTAATCTTGGCTCCCATTCTATTTAACATTTTACACAACTGCTGTAAGTAAGGTTCGCAAGCTGCGTTGTAAATAGTTGTTGTCCCCTCAGCTAAAACGGCAGCCATTACTATATTAGCCGTTCCTGTAACAGATGCTTCTTCTAAAAGCATATAAGCCCCTTTTAGACGTTTTGCAGTAACACCATAAAATTGTTCTTCTTTACTGTAACCAAATTTGGCACCTAGATTAATAAGACCTTCAAAGTGAGTATCTAAACGACGACGACCAATTTTATCACCTCCTGGTTTTGGAATGTAACCTTTACCAAAACGTGCTAGCAATGGTCCAACAATCATGATGGAACCACGTAAACCTCTTCCATCAATCTTAAATTCGTCAGATTCTAAATATTTTAAATTAACAACATCGGCTTGAAATGTAAAGGAACCATGTGATAACTTTTCAATTTTAACTCCTAGTTTTCTAAGTAAATTGATAAGTTTATTAACATCAACAATGTCAGGAATATTATGAATGGTTACTACCTCTGGAGTTAGCAAAACAGCACACAAAATTTGTAATGCTTCATTTTTGGCGCCTTGAGGTTGTATACTTCCTTTTAATTGATGACCGCCTTCAATTTTAAATGTTCCCATACTATATTATACGTTTAATAGCGTTTTCTTGGACGATTTGTATTTTTTTTAAACCCGCCTTTTTTATTTGTAGTATTGAATTTTGTTTTTGTACGCATTAAACTTGTAGCATCTGATAAATCTTCATCGGCATTTTTAAGATTTATTCTACCATTTGATAATTCATATAAATGCTGAAAAATAACGTCATCTTCAACAGTGTCTTTATTCCAATTTAAAAAACACTTTTTCATATGGTTTGCAATAGTGAAAATAAGAGCTTCCTTAAGTTCTCCTGCTTCCCAAGTATTGGCTACATCAATCATTGTTTTTATATTATTGCCATAAAAACGGTATTTTGGAAAGTTTTGAGGATAATTTAAAGGCTCTGGATGTTCTTCAAGAAATTCTTTTGAAGGTTTAGGATATGGTGAATCTGCATCTAATTCAAAATTAGACATGATAAATAATTGATCCCAAAGTTTATGTTGAAAATCGGGTACATCACGTAAATGTGGCTGTAAATTTCCCATAACAGATATAATAGCCTTTGCTAATTTATCGCGCTCTTCTTTAGTTTCACGTGATTTAGCATAATTAATCATCTTTTGCATATGGCGACCATATTCTGGTATAATTAAATGCTCACGTTCTGTGTTGTATTCTAAATTGTCTGTCAAAATAAAGTGTGTAGAATTATAAGTTTTTGCATGTAGTTGTTATGCATTTTCAAAAGTACAAAAAAAAATTAAAGGCTAATAACACCTTCAACATTATTTATAACTTCTTTATACTTTTCAATAACAGTATCTGGGTTTCGCATAAGCACATTAATTGATAAACTTGTGTACTTTCCGTTTTTAGATTCTGTTGTATTAATAACGGCTCCAATATTGTTAAAAATTGCCTCAATTTTAGCAATATTATGAATATCGGATTTAATAATAAATTTATATAAATATTCAGCTGGCCAACTATTAGTTTGATATAACTGGTCTTTTAATTTTTCGTAAAATTCTTCAGGATTTGGACTTGTGCTCATAATAATTTAATAAGTCGCAAAGATACGTTTTCCATTGCATTTTTTTTTAAACATTAAAATTCCGAATTTTACACCAAATTAGCATCAAATTGGAAAGTAAAAAAATTGTTATAACAGGCGGACCGGGAACGGGAAAATCAACTATAATTAAAGAACTCATTAAAAGGGGTTTTACTTGTTTTGAAGAAATTTCGCGTCAAGTAACATTAGAAGCAAAAAAAAGCGGAGTTGACCAATTGTTTTTAACCAATCCGTTACTTTTTAGCGAATTGTTGCTTAAAGGCAGGCAAAATCAATATATAGAAGCTAGTAATCATAAATCAAATCCAGTGTTTCTAGATAGAGGAATTCCTGATGTTTTAGCTTATATGGATTATATTAAAGATGCATATCCTGAAACATTTATTGACTGCTGTAAAGACCATATTTATGATTATGTTTTTATTTTAAAACCTTGGGAAGACATTTATATCAGTGATAATGAGCGTTATGAAAACTTTAATCAGGCTCAAGAAATTCATGAACATTTACTTCTTACTTACCAAAGCTACAATTACAATTTACTTGATGTTCCATTTGATACTGTTGAAAACCGTACCAACCATATTTTAAAGGTTTTAAACCTGCTATAATGCAACATCCAATAAACATATTAGAACGTTATTGGAACTTTACCGAGTTTAAACCTCTTCAAGAAGACATTATAAATGCCGTCATTGAAGGTGAAGATACCTTTGTATTATTACCAACTGGTGGTGGAAAATCATTATGCTTTCAAATTCCAGCATTAGCAAAAGAAGGTATTTGTATTGTTATTTCTCCATTGGTAGCACTTATAAAAGAACAAGTGCAAAAACTACAGGACCAAGGCATTAAGGCTATGGCGCTTACTAGTGGCATTTCCTTTCAGCAGTTAGATACTATGTTAGATAATTGTATTTATGGAAATTACAAATTTTTATATCTATCTCCAGAGCGTCTACAACAAGAATTGGTTCAAGAACGCATTAAGCAAATGAATGTCAATTTAGTTGCTGTTGATGAAGCACATTGCATCTCGCAATGGGGAAATGATTTTAGGCCAGCTTATAAAAATATTACACTATTAAGACAATTACAACCTAGCGTTAATGTAGTTGCTCTCACAGCTTCTGCTACACCAAAAGTGGTTGAAGATATTATAAATGAGTTAAATTTTATTAAGCCTAAAGTTTTTAAACAATCTTTTTTTAGACCCAATTTAGCGTATTTGGTATTGCATGAAGATGACAAATATTATCGCATAGAAAGTATCTTAAAAAAATACAAATCATCTTCAATAATTTATGTTAGAAATAGAAAATTAACACTTGAAATAAACTCTTTTTTAGAAAAGAAAGGAATTACATCAACCTATTATCATGGAGGTCTTACAAATGCTGAAAAAGACTCATACATGCAGCAATGGTTAAATAACCAAAAACAAGTTATGGTTGCAACTAATGCTTTTGGTATGGGCATAGATAAACCTGATGTTAAAACCATCATCCATTTTAATTTACCAGAAAGCATGGAAAGTTATTTCCAAGAAGCAGGTCGTGCTGGTAGAAATGGGGAAAAAGCATTTGCAGTTATTTTAAAAAATAATAGTGATGAGCTGTTAGTTAAAAATCAGTTTTTAAATGTTTTGCCAAGTGTAGATTTTATTAAGCAAGTTTATAGAAAACTTTGCAACTATTTTCAAATCTCTTATGGCGAAGGTGAATTTACTACTCATGATTTTGATTTTAACAGTTTTTGTAAAGCATATAATTTTAGTAGTGTTTTATGTTATAATGCTTTGCTTTTGTTAGATAGAACAAGTATAATAAGCTTATCCAGACAATTTCATAATCAAGTTTCTGTTCAAATTATAGCTTCTAATCAAGTAGTGTTTCATTATTTAGAAACCCATAAAAATATTGAGCTTATTGTAAAATCATTACTTCGAATGTATGGTGGTATTTTTGAACATGATACTAAAATAAATGCTCATCGAATTGCAGAAAAAGCGTCAACTACCGAACCTGTAATTATTTCAACATTAAAGCAACTTGAAAAAGACGACATCATCGCTTTGAATTTATCAAAAACAGATGCCCAAGTTACTTTTATTCAGCCTCGTGAAGACGATAAAACCATAAACAGAATAGCTTCAGTTATTGAGCAACAAAACAATTTAAAGCAGTTTCAAGTAAATGCGGTCATTGATTATATTAAAAACGATACTGTTTGTAAAAGCGTGCAGCTTCTCTCCTATTTTGGAGAAAAAAATGTAAAACCTTGTGGTATTTGTTCTGTTTGTACTAACACAAAAAAAGACAACAACCCTCATGATTTAAAAACTTTAAGAAATAGTGTTATTGAATTATTAGAATATGGCGACCTTTCATCAAGAAATATAATTTCAAAATTAGATTGTTCTGAAGATGATATTAAAAAAGTATTGCAGTTATTATTAGAACATCAAATTATTTCAATTACAAAAACAAACACATATAAACTTTTTCACAAATGAAAGATTTAAGAATTGTTTTCATGGGAACACCAGATTTTGCTGTAACCATTCTAAAAGCATTAGTAGAAAATAATTACAACATTGTTGGTGTTATTACTGCACCCGACAAACCAGCAGGACGTGGAAGAAAACTACATGAAAGTGCTGTTAAACAATATGCTACTTCCAAAAACCTAAATATACTTCAACCAACTAATTTAAAAGATGAAGGTTTTTTAAATAACTTGAAAATGCTTAATGCCAATTTGCAAATAGTTGTAGCATTTAGAATGCTGCCAAAAGCTGTTTGGCAAATGCCAGAATTAGGAACATTTAATTTACATGCGTCATTATTACCAAATTATCGAGGTGCAGCTCCTATAAATTGGGCTATTATCAATGGAGAAACAAAAACAGGTGTTTCAACGTTTTTTATTGATGACAAAATAGATACTGGAGAAATGATTCTGCAAGAGCAAGTTTCAATTGATCCAGAAGAAAATGCTGGTAGCTTACATGATAAATTGATGCATCTTGGTAGTAAATTAGTGCTACAAACAGTTTCGTTAATTAGAAATGGTTCAGTAAAAACAACTCCTCAGATAGATTCAGAAAATATAAAAACAGCCTATAAGTTAAATAAGGACAATTGTAAAATTAATTGGGAAGATTCGCTAGATACTATTTATAACAAAATACGAGGTTTAAGCCCATATCCTGCTGCATGGTGCACTTTAATTAATAAAGATGAAGAATTATCGGTTAAAATTTTAAAAGCTGATAAAGAAGTTTTACAACATAATTTTGACTTTGGAACTATTATTTCTTCAAAACAAGAAGTAAAAGTTGCCGCAAAAAATGGTTTCATAATAATTAAAGAAATTCAGCTACCCGGAAAGCGTAATATGGATATTAAATCACTCTTAAATGGATATCATTTTGAGACTAGTTCAAAAATGCTGTAAACCCTTATTTTTACTGATACTTTCAAATTATCGATAAAACACATTGTCTTTATTAACAAATGTCAGAAGTTATCAACAGAAACCTGCATTTCCCCTGCTATTACTTGCATGATTACATAATCCGTATAAATTTGTATAGGATTTAACAGAAATGTTTAACAAACAAATTATTAATAATTAAATTTTATATTATGAACAAAACAGATTTAATTGATGGAATGGCAGAAAATGCTGGAATCACTAAAGCCGCTGCAAAAAAAGCGTTGGAATCGTTATTAATCGATATCGAAGGTGCTTTACAAAAAGGTAACAGAGTTTCTCTAGTAGGTTTTGGTTCTTGGTCAGTTTCTAAAAGAGCTGCAAGAGAAGGAAGAAACCCTCAAACTGGAGCTACTATCAAAATTAAAGCTAAAAAAGTAGTTAAGTTTAAAGCTGGTGCAGATTTATCTAGAGCAATAAACTAAATTTACTTTATTTCATATTTATAAAATGCCTTCCAACAAGAAGGCGTTTTTCTTTTAAAAAAGTGTGAAACTATTGTTTTTTTAATAAATATATGTTAGCTTTAAAAAACTAATTGTTTTTATATGATTATAACAAAACCAAAAAAAGGTGATTTACTGATTGCTGAGCCTTCTATTATTGGTGATGTTTCTTTTAATCGGTCAATTGTTTTACTAGCAGATCATAATGAAGAGGGTTCAATTGGTTTTATTCTAAACAAGCCATTAGAATATACTATTAATGATTTGGTTCCTGAGGTTGAAGCTAATTTCAAGGTTTACAATGGTGGACCTGTTGAGCAAGATAATTTATATTTCATTCATAAAATTCCAGAATTAATACCTGATAGTATTGAAATTTCCCTTGGTATTTATTGGGGCGGAGATTTTAATAAAGTAGCAGAATTAATAGCTAATAACGAAATAAATGAACATGATATTCGTTTTTTTCTAGGGTATTCAGGTTGGAAATCAAATCAGTTAGAAACAGAACTTAAAACAAGTTCTTGGGTTGTCACCGAGAATATTTACAAGAAAAGCATTATAGAAAAAGACTATGAGACTTTTTGGAAAGAAAAAATGTTAGAGTTCGGTGGAGAGTATAGCATTTGGTCTAACGCTCCAGAAAACCCAAATTATAATTAATTCAATCTCACTTTTACGTTTAACTTTTGTAATAATAATTTTGCGACCTTATTAACATAAGCTTTTTTTCTATAATTTGATATAGGTTGAATTCCAATAATCACATTTGTAACCCATAACTCATCGGCTTTTTGAAGTTCAAATGGGGAAATTGATTCTTCAATTAAATCATAATCAGGTAAATCTTTTAAAACATCTATAATTTGTTTTCGCATAACACCTTTCAAGCATCCATCTGTTAAAGGTGGTGTTTTTATAATATTACCTTTAATTAAAAATATATTTCCATTTAATGCTTCAATTACTTGTTTATCTGTATTAAGCAACAAACAATTTTGCAGGTTATTTTCTTTAGCAAAAATACTTCCAACTACATTAATGACTTTATTATTTGTTTTTAAAGTTGACAATAAACTTGGTGAAACATAAAAGTCTTTAAATAAATCAACTTCATAATGAGCAGTATTCAAAAGATAAAAATCATCTTCAACTTTAGCGGCTTTAATTAAAAAACTCACCTCGTTTACATCTGGCAAATACAATCCGCCTTCATTTCTAAAAATCAATAATTTCACTCTAGCGGAATTGTGTTCCAACAGGTTTGCTTTAAGTGTTTTCTGTATTTGATGTTCTAAAAACTGCATGGTAAAATTCATAGGTATTTCCATACGCAAAATACGCATTGAAGCCATGAGCCTAAAATAATGATCTTCCCAAAAAAGTAATTTTCCGTAAGATATTTTTATAGTTTCAAAAAGGGCATCACCATAGTTAAATCCTCTATTATTGATTGACAATAAGGCGTTATTGTCAGCTATATTTCCATTAAAATTAATCATAAAAAAAAACCTTAACCAAACCAAAGTTAGGATAAGGACAAATATAAATTAAAGTATAATTATATTATCTAAGCTGAGCCTAAAACTTGCTTTAAACTAGAAATTTGATTTTCCCATAACATTTTAGCTTCATCAACCTCATCTTCGTAAGCAAAATCTACAATCATTAATGAAACGTCTTTTGTTATTTCATCTACTTGAATTCTAAGTTCAAAATAAGTAGAGAGTTCTTCTTCTTCATCAATTAACCATCTAAATTTTACTCTTTCGCCACTTTTCTTGTTTAATAATTTAGCTTGCTCTTCACTATCATCCCATATAAAAGTAAATAATTCACCACGAGAGTTTACATTATCTGAAAACCATTCAGACAAACCCGATGGCGTTGATATATATTGATATAATAATTGAGGTGATGAATGTATTGGAAATTCTATTTCAAATTTAATTTTTTCGTCCATGAGTAGCATTAAAATTTATATTGCTCAATATATACATAAATTGATAAGTATAACAACAAAAATTAATAATATTTTACACAACTTTAGTTTTGTAGGCAATAATATTGTTTTTATATTTGCAGCCTTAAATTATGGCGAGGTAGCTCAGCTGGTTAGAGCGTCGGATTCATAACCCGGAGGTCGCGGGATCGTGCCCCGCTCTCGCTACTAGTAATAACAAGGGTTTCAAGAGATTGAAGCCCTTCTATTTTTCATAAAAATAGTTAGGGTAAACATAGGTGCAAAATTTCTTTATTTTCTAGAAACTCATATTCACTACATCTATTGGCTTCAATTGAAATTAAAAAATTTTAATTGAAGATATTTCATGATAAAGATTTTAGTTTTTTAAACTCTCCAATCAGGAACTTTAAACCAAAAGATAATTTTATATAATCTGTCTTTTAAATCCTTGTTTTAATTATTGCTTACTAGGAACCGGGTCAATAAACGTGTAAAGTAATGTCAACCGCATTAAAGCTGAAACAAAAAAATTAAGCAAACATACAACTACATGTTTTTTAGACATTGACATTTTTTAAATATAAAAATAAGTTGCCATATAAATACAAAATTATATTAATTGTTCTTGTTAAGGGTTTGTGTTAAATAAATCATAGATAATATTTTAACTATTACTTGATAAATAAAAAATTTGTAAAAATGCAAAACACGATATTAAACAGTTTATAAAAGTACACTTGATTTAGTTATTTTAGAATCAAACGATAAAACTGTTTTGAAATTTTGCAATTGTATTAAAAAAAAATCCCATTTTCATGGGATTTTTAAAATTAAACTAAATGACTAATTTTGCATTAACAATAAAAATTAACTTTAACTGCCTAAACAATAACAGATTAAAATTTAATTCAAAAATTTAGGTTTAATAGTTAACATTGCCCAAGCCCAATTTTGACCATTGTCAGCCTCATCTTTTGTTGTTCCTTTTAACTCATACATACCATCGTTGGCAAACATTTGAGAATACCCTATAGCAAGACCAGCACCTTTTAGCTTAGTATTAAATACCAAATCCAGCTCTGTACCTAATGATTTTTCTCCACTTGCTAATTCTTGCTGTCCACTAAAATTCAATACTTTTAATAACAGACCAGATTTTTCAGATAATTTAAAATTTGCACTTGCATGGATATCAACTAAACCTACTGAATTAGCATGGTTTCCAACATAGAAATAATCCATAAACCCATTGAATTTATGGTTTGTTCCGTACAATGGGAAGAAAGCCGCAGAATTATCTTTTTTACCGCTGGTGATTTCAGCACCTAATCCCAAGCCAACTGTTCCAGATACTTTTAAACTTAAATCCAAACCAGCTAAATAAGCGCCTTTTACATCTACTTCATTTTGTCTTTCACCTGTTTGAACAAATATATTTCCATCTATACTAAAACCTTCTTTTTTATAATTCAAATGAGAACCTATTGTAAGCAAACTACTCACAGTGCCTGCAGACACACTAGCTGCCAAGTCTTGAAAAGTTGTATTTAATGCTAAGAAACTAGCAGATAAACTTTCCCATTGTTGCTTTAAATACACAAATTGCATGGCTTTGTATGAAAAGAAACCAGCAGTATTATAATCAGTCCCTACGGAAGAAAATCCTGAAAGATCTGCTTTATCTTGATTAAAAGCCAAGCCAAAATCAAGCATGAATGTCTCTTTCTTATACTTTATAAGTGCTGCATCATGATTACGAGCTTGTTGCGCCCATCCTACAGATCCAAAGATACGCTGATCATCATAATCAATAGTTTGTCTACCTATTTTTGTAGACCATCCACTACCAAGAGCAACATCAACCCAAGCTTCAAAAACTGCAAAGGAATTATTTGAATCTGTGGCCAATAATTGCCTGTTTTCTCCCCAAGTCATAACATCTTGTAGGCTTATATAAAGTTTATATCCTTCTGTAGTGTATCCCGTATTAAGTCTTATCCTTGTTGAGGTTCCAAAGCCCGCATCGGCACCATCGGCAATAATATTACCATAACCATGGCGATATTCCGTTCTTGGACGGAATTCCCCGTCTAATGTAAATTGTGCTTGCACAAATTGCAAGCATCCTAATAACAGTCCTAGTATTACGTATTGTTTTTTCATTTTTTTGTTTTAAGTTTTATTGATTTGTTTTAAGTATTTAATGTTCTAAAAAGTCTATAAGATGCTTTCTATATTTATAATAATCATTATGCTCTAACACCGCTTTTCGTGTTCTGGGCCGTTCAAAATCAATATTTAAAATATCACCGATTTTAGCTTTAGGCCCACTAGTCATCATCACCACACGATCTGCTAAAAAGATAGCTTCATCAACATCATGCGTGATCATAACAGCTGTAATTTTTTCTTTGTTCCAAATTTCAATTAGAATGTCTTGAAGTTCACCCCTTGTCAATGAATCCAACATCCCGAAAGGTTCATCCAACAGCAATACTTTTGGTTTTATGGCAAACGCTCTGGCTATACCAACCCGTTGTTGCATACCTTGAGAAAGCTCGGTAGCCTTTTTATTGAAGGCATCCTCAAGACCTACTTTTTGAAGATAATACTTAGCTATGTCTGTTCGTTGCGCTTTGGTAGCATGTGGAAATACTTGATTGACTCCTAACATTACATTTTGAAGTGATGTCATCCACGGCATTAAACTGGGTGATTGAAAAATAACACCTCTATCTGGTCCAGGTCCTTTAATATGATGTCCTAAAACTGCTATATTTCCACCAGAAATTGGATTTAATCCAGCTATCATGGACAACATGGTGGTTTTTCCACAACCAGAGTGACCAATAATAGTTACAAACTCTTCTTTCATGATTTGAAGATTTAAATCTTCTAATACAACATGATCACCTTTGGGGGTTGGGTACACTTTTTTAAGTTTAGACAAATCCAACATTACATCGGAAGAGTACACAATACCGTTTTCTATATCGAAATGCCTATATTTTTGATCTATAATTGTACTGCTCATCCTTTTGTTTTTATGTTAAAATTGACTTACAAAGCTTTTCGGACTTAAATCTGGCAAAACGTATTCTTCTTGTACATCAGATTTACGCTCATTACCTATATCCATCAAATATTCAATGATGGCGTTACGTGTCTTTTTAAAGTTAGGATTATCATTTAATGCTGTTTTATCTCTTGGGCGTTCAATGTCAATCTTGAATTCTGGTCCCAAAGTGGCTTTAGGTCCTGGACGTAACGGTATAATTCTATCAGCCATATAAATGCCCTCATCTACATCATTGGTAATCAATAATGCGGTACGTTTATCTTTTCCCAAAATGTTTAATATTTCATCTTGTAAATTGCCTCGTGTTAAAGCATCAAGCGCCCCTAAAGGTTCATCCATAATGATCATTTCAGGTTTCATTGCCAAGGCTCTGGCTACAGCAACACGTTGCCGCATGCCTCCAGACAATTCCTTAGGGCGTTTATTTATGGCGGGTGTTAAGTTTACCATTTCCACATAGTCTGCAACAATGGCATGTAATTCTGATTTTATTTTCTTTGGAAATGCTTCTTTCACAGCCATATAGATGTTTTGTCCTACTGTTAACCATGGGAGTAATGAATAATTCTGAAAAATAACCCCACGCTCATGGCTTGTCCCAACAACAGGTTCTCCTTTAAACAAGACCTCGCCTTTAGTTGGTTCCAACAATCCGTTTATAAGATTAACCAGTGTGGTTTTTCCACTTCCCGTAAATCCAACAATAGCAACAAACTCACCTTCTTTAATGGTTAGATTAATATTGGAAAGCACCTGTGCAGTTGTCTCTCCTTGTCCGTAAGTTTTGTAGATATTTTTTAATTCTAAATATGCCATCTCTATATGTTGATTTGTTTATTCGTTGATTTGTTAACTGTTTGGTTCGTCATTGCGAATGAAATGAAGTAATCCTTTTAATCTTATGAGATAACCACATCCCTACTCTACTCGTTATGACGGTGACTCCTTAGTATTTAAACAAATCCACATATATTATATTCCATCATTTTTGTTGAACGATATCATCTTTTGAATGGTCAACATAATTCTATCAAGCAAAAATCCTATGAGACCAATCACAAACATGGCAACAATTATTTTTGAATTAGAATCCACAGCTCCATTTTGAAATTCTTCCCAAACAAAAGACCCCAAGCCTGGACTTTGTGCCAATAATTCTATGGCAATCAAAACCATCCACGCTACAGATAAGGTGATTCTCAACCCCGTAAAAATCAATGGCAGGGACGAGGGTAATATCACTTTGAATACCTTTTGAACTGGACCAAGTTTTAAAACTTTTGCCACATTGATGTAATCTTTATCTACTGAGGACACACCCATTGCTGTATTGACCAAAGTGGCCCACATAGAACAAAGCCCTACACTTATAAAGGAAATTATAAAAGAACTATCTCCGCTAGAGTCTTTGTTAAGCGTTTTTACAATCATGAAAACCAACAACAACCAAACAACAGGAGATACAGGCTTAAAAATTTGTATAATCCAGTTTACCGAACTTCTCAACGTTTTGCTCAATCCAATAACAATTCCAATAGGAACAGCTATAAAGAGCGCCAACAAAAATCCTGCAAAAACCGTTTTCAAACTTGTAAGTATTTGGTCTACAAATGATGGTCTACCCGTATAAACAATTGGAGCTTCTCCATTGGCTATACGTTTTACGTTAAGCGCTGCTGTTTTTTCTTTAAAAGCTTGTTTATCTGCACTAATGGCATAATGATCTGCAAGCAACATTTTGTATGACTCCCAAACTTGCGCAGGAGATGGCAAGGTATTTGGCTGACAAGAAATATCTCCCGAAGCAATACAAGTTCTTACTTTCTCTGCCTCTGTTGGACCTTGCTCTACCAAAGCCTTGTATATTCTATGTTCAGCTTCAATATTGTAAAGACTTTTAGAACCTAAATACCATAAACCGAAGAATAAAAAGATGGAAGCAAGAGGCACTATCACTTTTCGTAAGAAGTTTTTAAAGTCTTCTTTCTCAAGCTTCCCAGTGAACATGTTTTTTACTGTTCCTAAAAACCCTGCTAAACCTATAAACTTGGTTACTTTTCCTAATGTCATACTTTGCTTCATTTTTTTTGAAATTTGAATTTTATTTGTTTATTTATCCTTGTTTCCTATTTTGAAACTGTTGATATAACCAATTGGATCTTTAGCATCGTACTTTGTACCATCAATAAAGTCAACTGTAGCTGGTTTATAACCATCTGTTTTTGGAACATCAGTAGCTGGAATTTTACCTTCCTTAACCAACCTATCTGCCGCTTTTTTCCAAATATCTGGACGATAAATGTTTTTAATGGTTTTTTCATACCAATCAGCTGGCTTAGCTTCTGGAATTTGCCCCCATCTGCGCATTTGGGTCAAGAACCAAATACCATCAGAATAGAACGGATAGGTTGCATTGTACTTGTAGAATACGTTAAAATCTGGCAAGTCACGTTTATCACCTTTTTCAAATTCAAACGTACCTGTCATGGAATTTGCCAGAACAGCTTCGTCTGCACCAACATATTGTGACATGGATAATATTTTAACTGCCTCTGCCCTGTTCCCCGGTTCATCCAACCATTTTCCAGCTCTAATCAATGCTTTTGTAACAGCTACAGCCGTATTTGGATATTGCTCAATAAACTTTTTAGTCATTACAAATACTTTCTCTGGATTGTTTTTCCAAATTTCGTAGTTGGTAACCACAGGAACTCCTATACCTTTAAATACGGCTTGTTGGTTCCATGGTTCTCCCACACAGTATCCATAAATAGTTCCAGCTTCAAGGGTCGCTGGCATTTGTGGTGGAGGTGTTACAGATAATAACACTTGCGCATCAATTTGACCTTGAACATTATCGGCAGTGTACATACCTGGATTGATTCCTGCTGCAGCTAACCAATATCTTATTTCATAATTATGTGTAGACACAGGAAATACCATACCCATTTTAAATGGTTTACCAGCATTTTTATATTCATTAATTACAGGTTTTAAAGCATCTGCTTTTATAGGATGTATTGGTTTACCATCAACATCTTTTGGAACATTAGCTTTCATTTTAGACCAAACGTCATTAGATACGGTAATACCATTTCCGTTTAAGTCCATTGAAAAAGCAGTAACCAACTCGGCTTGCCTACCAAAACCAGCTCCTGCAGCAATTGGTTGACCTGCCAACATGTGAGATCCATCTAATTGTCCGTCAATAACACGGTCTAAAACGTTTTTCCAGTTGGATTGAGCTTCTACAGAAACAAACAATCCTTCATCTTCAAAAAATCCTTTTTCTTTTGCTATCGCTAATGGAGCCATATCTGTTAATTTGATAAAACCAAAGGTTAACTGAGGCTTTTCAATAGTTAATTTAGTTTCTGCAACAGGTACAGTTGCTGCTTCTTTTTTCTTCTCTTTTCCGCCACAAGAAAATAGCACTACAGAAAGAGAAAAAAGTAATGATGCTTTTGTAATTAGTGATTTCATATTTAAGTATTTTTTAATTAATATAAGTATTAATACTTATTTTTAACAAATATATAAGTAGTTTTAAAAATATTCCATGATTAACTACATATAAAAACATCTTTTTACACCACAAAAAAACATGCCAAAAAACATGTTTTAAACATATAGTTCTGATAGACAAACATTTGATCATTACTTATTATTTAAATCAAGAGTACGTAATCAAAAAAATCTATAAAAAAACCACCGAAAACGGTGGTTATTAAAAAAACATATAACTTTTTAAAAAATTATCAACTTCCTAGGAAATAATGATGCTCCTCTATTTCTTGTTTAAGTAATTTTTCGTTTAATATTCCTATTCTTTTGCCATTTGCTATAATAAGCTCTTCTTTTTTTAACACCGAAAACACACGTATTACCTGCTCTTCGGTTGTACCTGCAAAATCGGCATATTCCTTTCTGCTCAGGATTAAATCTAAGTAATTATTTTTTTGATTGAATTTTCTATTAATATACAATAAGGTATCAACAACTCGTTCCCTTACAGTCATTTGAGACAAAGACTTTACTTTTGATTCGCTCCTATTAAGCTCGTTAGCATAAAACAGCATCAGATCATAGGTAAACTCAGGATGCTTCAGCAACATCTCTTGAAGCACATCTTTTGAAAAATAGCACAATACTGTATCCTCTAAAGCAATGGCACCTATGGAATAATATTCCTCCGTTCCAAATCCGCGGTGGCCAATAATCTCTCCTGATTTTGCAAAACGCACAATCTGTTCTCTTCCATTTATTCCAGTTCTGAATACTTTTACCTTACCTCTTAACACGAAGAAAAGTCCATTAACAGGAGCGCCTTCAATTATAAACTGCTGACCTTTTTTACATTTAATTTCGCTTTTCTTGTCTAAAAAACTTGATGCTCTTTCTGGATTAAAATTTCGTTTAATTAAGCAGTCGTAATTCTCACAAACAGCACATAACATCCCATAAATAGGTTTCTTCCTTGATTTATCATGAAGTGTTTTAACTGCCGACATTTGTTTAAAGTCTATGATTGCATTTTTCAATTAAACAAATATAAGTATTATTACTTAATTTTAAATATAAAATACTTATTTTTTATATAATAAACCAATCTAGGAATGTGAACTCGCGAAAATTGCTATCACACAAATCAACATCTAGTAATTTCAATTAAATCTAAAGTTCATGATATTGGCTAACTTTAAAGGATTAAATAATGTTATTGAAAATAAATAGCATCCTACTTAACAAATATTTTTTTTTCAAAACTGTTTTTTGGAGATTCGCAGAGTGAACATAAATAATCTTTGGGAAGGTTTTCAAAAGAAGTATTAGGGTCAATATTTTGGGTTATATCTCCATACATTTCACTGTAAATGGTTAAACACTCTTTACATTGGTAAACTTCTTCTTCTATAGTATCAATTACCGACATAGAACTACTTAAGTCTTCTCGTTCTGTTCCTAATTCCTCAAAATATAATTGACTCAATTCCATTAGCAAACTTGGCAATTCCATTTTATCTACATCTTGAACATGCATTATGTATTCACGTGTATTAGGATCAAAATTTTTGGCATACAACAAATTATAGGTATCTCTAATTTTAAAGTCACTCAATCCTTTTGGCAAAGCGTTTTTTTCAATAACGATGGATGTAAAATAATAGGCCTTTCTGGTATAATCTGTTATACCAAACGTTAGCCCATAAGTACTAATATCATTCTTGTCAAAATTAGTCACAAGGAATTTTTTTAATTTGATAGCATCTTTATTGGCAACTGGCAAATGCCAATTTAGTTCCAACATAGAGTGACGTACATTGATACCATGTTTTCCTAAAAATTTTTCCCAAAGTAATTTTGACTTCATTGGAATTCCTTTTACAATGAATGACTTCCATGGGGTGATGGATATCTTCCCTATCTTGTTATCAGAACACATCTCACACATCGACTTTAAAAAAGACAAATCATACTTATTATTTCGCCAATACAATCCTAACCAGTATTTATCAACCCCAATACGGTTCATGCCTTCGTAATAAGGAAATGGATAAAAAGGCACTTCAAGTGGTTTATCTATTGTTCTGTTATTCGTTTCTATAGCATCTGTTACCAACTCAAAAATCATATCAATGGTTTCTGGATCTTCCTTTAAAATAGCCTCGATAGCCATGGCCACTTTATCTAAATCCCAGCTGTAGATAAGCGCTGGATACATTTGGGTTTTTTCCCATTCTGGAAGCCTAACATATAAATACCAGTAATCTTCATAATCTGAAGCAATGAAGTTTAAGTGTCCAGTAAATAAAGGTACTAACCGTTGTTTAGAATCGGTAATATTAACTTTTAACTTAGGTTGTTTTCTAAACTGTTCCAGAATATATAAATACCTATCGCTGGTAAGCCAAGAAGTGCTCGGGAAAATATCTGCCGAAACATAAGATGATACAATATTCTCATATCCAACAGTGTTAGATTCTACAATTTGTAGTTTATCAAACCCGTTCAGTTTTTTTTGGTCAATCACCTTGGGAAATAAAATATCCTGCCTAGAACCAAAGGAAATGGTTTTTAATCCTAAACCTTCTGCCACCTCGCAAATGTATTTCAATTCTCCTGGTGATAATACTCCACCATTGACTATAATTCTATTAAGATCTTTCATCTGTTTAAATTTATTTGTTTTTCAATAGTCAGATGGAATGCCCTTTTTGAACATTTTGGTTGTTTTGCAAAACTTGTTAATGGGCATTTCATGATGCCAATACGTTTGTGTTATTGAGTATTTCACGAACTTCTGTTTTACAGCTACCACAGCCCAAGCCAGCTCCAGTTTTATTACAAAGCTCGGTAAAATTGTCACAACCATTTTCAATAGCTTCTTTAATATTGCCGGCCCCAACTTGACTGCATGAACAAACCAATTTACCAATAACAGGCTTATCATTAGAAGCACCACGCAATAAGGTATTACGCTTATCAGCCATTTCAATTTTGCTTTCAATCATGGTTTTAAATTCAGCAAATTCATTTTTATCTCCCATTAAAACAGCCCCTACCAACAAATCGTCTTTAACGATGCATTTTTTATAATACCGCTTAGAAATATCCGTGAATATCACTTCCTGATAACTATCATCATTTTCAGGCACATTGATTTCTCCAATGCTACATAAATTAAGGTCGTTAAACTTTAAAATGTTCATTAATACTGAACCATTGTAGGCACAACTTACATCTCCAGCTATAAAGTTAGCCAAAATATTTGCCTGCTCTTCAGCTGCTGATGTTATCCCGAACAACTGATTATTGAACTCTGCAATTTCACCAATGGCGAAAATATCGGGGTGTGATGATTGTAAATGCTGATTTACCTTTACACCACGACTGCAAATAATGCGATTTTCCTTAGCTATTTCTATATTGGGCACGGTTCCAATAGCATACACAATAGCATTGGCCATAATGAGTTTTCCACTTTTTAGATTGATATTAAGCTCCCCTGTATCGGCATCATCAAAAACGGTACTTACTTCATTATCAAAATAAATTTGAATACCTCGCTCTTGTACATCCAAAGCCAACAATTTACTGGACACTTTGTCCAATTGTCGTTCCATAAGTCTTGACGCACGCTGCACAATGGTTATTTTTACGCTTTTTTGCTTTAAGGCAGCTGCTAATTCCAAGCCTAACAATCCACCGCCAACAATAACAACGTGCTGTTGTTCTGGCGGTAAATTTGTGCTATCTAAATACGCCTTAAACCTATCAGCATCACTTTTATTTCGCATGGTAAACCTTCCAGGCAAATCAATATTCACATCTTTAGGAATAAAGGCCCTACTTCCTGTAGCCAATATAAGTTTGTCAAAGGTATAATCATCTCCAATATTATCGGTGATTGTTTTATTTTCTGAATCAATTTTTGTTATAAAACTTTCAGGGTGGATCTTGATATTTAGTTTTTTCAGCTCTTTTTCCTTAATTTTTAAAAGTTGCTCCCATGTTAGTTCTTCTGTAACATATTCTGGTAATAAAACCCTATTATAAAAAAGATTGGGCTCTTTTGAAAACACATGGATTTCATCCTCTTCATTAAATTCCCTATAATTTTGAACAAACCTAAAGGCGGCTGCCCCGGCACCTACAATAATGATTTTCTCAAATGGTTTTTTATACTTTGTGACTGAAACGGCAGTAAATTTAAAATCCGGTTCTTTTGATTGGGGATCAACCATGTTATGCGTTAAATTATTGGCTCGATTTAAATCGCTCTTTAATTGTTTGCCCCAATGCATCGGTAAAAAAACAACACCTTTTCTTATGTTTTCTGTCACATTTGCCCTTACCCGTACGGTGCCATGGATACTTTTTATTTCGGTAATGTCGCCATTTTTTATTTTGCACAAAAAGGCATCTATTGGATTTATTTCCAAAACAGGTTTGGGATAATGCGTTTTTAATCGAGACACCTTTCCTGTTTTGGTCATGGTGTGCCATTGGTCCCTTACACGTCCCGTTGTTAAAATCAAAGGGAAATCCATACTAGGTTTTATGGACCGGTTATCTATATGGCTTGGCACATTAAAAACCGCCTTTTGTGATGGCGTATAGAATTTTTTATCTTCAAAAAGCCTTGGTGTTCCAGAATGCCTGTATTCAGGAACTGGCCATTGAAATGTTCCTTCATTCTTTAATCTATCATAATTTAAAAACGAAATATCCATATTGGTTCCTTTGGTCATGGAACAATATTCACTATAAATTTCTTCAGTACTATTGTAATTGAACCCTCTAAAACCCATTTTTTGAGCAAACTCACAAAGTATTTCTACATCTGCTTTTGCTTCGCCTGGAGGGTTTATCTCTTTCGGTAAATAGGAAATTCTGCGTTCGGAATTTGTCATGGTTCCTTCTTTCTCCAACCATCCTGCAGCAGGAAGCACTAAATCTGCATACTCTACAGTATCAGATTTAAATGAAATATCTTGAACCACCACAAATTTAGCGTTTTTCATGGCTTTTTCTATGCTATGGGTATTTGGCATACTCACCAATGGATTAGTACAAATAATCCAGACAGCCTTAAGTTTTCCTTTTTCAAGGGCATCAAACATTTCAGTAGCTGTATAACCCGCTTTATCAGAAATTTTATCTACACCCCAAAACTGAGCAACTTCACGACGATGTTCTTCATTAAAAAGATCTTTATGAACTGCTAATAAATTTGCCATGCCTCCTACTTCTCTACCTCCCATAGCATTAGGCTGCCCTGTAAGCGAAAATGGTCCTGAACCCGGTTTACCAATATGCCCCGTTAAAAGTGATAAATTTAACAATGCAAAATTTTTATTGGTTCCTATGGCACTCTGATTAAGCCCCATAGCCCACATACTTATAAACCCTTTTGACAACCCAATAATAGTAGCCGCTTTCCGTATGTCATCTTCTGAAACCCCACATAATTTTGAAGCTTCTTTTATGGATTTAGAAAATATTTGCTCTTTATATTTATTAAAGTCTTCTGTATGGTTCTTTATGAAATTTTCATCCGCCAAACCACGCTCAAAAATACGCCTTCCAATCGCGTTATAAAGAATAACATCGGTTCCAGGAATCAATTGCAAATGCAAATCTGCAAAGTTTGCCGTATCGGTTTTTCGTGGATCTACTACTATTATTTTTACATCTGGATTTTGTTCTTTATGCTTTTCAAGTCTTCTAAACAATATGGGGTGACACCATGCTGGATTTGCTCCCGTAATAAGAAAACTGTCAGCCAATTCAATATCATCATAAGAAACGGGTACACTATCTTCTCCAAAGGTCTTCTTGTATCCCACTACCGCAGAGCTCATGCACAAGCGCGAGTTGGTGTCAATATTGTTAGTGCCCAAAAAACCTTTTGCAAGTTTATTTGCAATATAATATTCTTCTGTTAAGCATTGACCAGACACATAAAAACCAACACTATCTGGTCCATATTTTTTAATAATTGATTTAAAAATACTACTCGCTCTCTCCAACGCATCGTCCCAATTAACACGTTCACGTGGATGCGATCTGCTCCAACGCATTTCTGGATATAAGATTCTATCGGAAACATCATTTACAACATAATGCAAATTCATTCCTTTAGAGCACAACATGCCTTTGTTGACAGGATGGTCTTTATCACCTTCAACTACAACTTTATTATCCGCTTCTTTCTTTACAATAATTCCGCATCCTACCCCACAGTAAGAACATGTTGTTTTTACCTCATTTTGAATCATTATACCACTGAATTTTATACTAATTAAGAAAATAAAATAACGACAAACAATAGATGAACTGCATTATTCTGAATACCATAAAAAACCAACCAAAAACTTACGAATTAGTAATTATTATCCTTTAGTTTTAATTTTAATGGGAACAAGGTTCTCTATAGGCACGCGTTTGTTTTCAACAATAGCGTCTTCATTTTCTGCAGAAAAACGTATAGCCAATGCTAAAATTGCCGTAACCATTACCATACATCCAATCAACAAATACCCACTTGAAACTGCTTGTGAAGAGGCCATTGATTGCGCTGCTTTTATTACATCCGCCCCTAATCCTTGATTGGCTGCAATAGCAGCTTTTTCAGCAAGTGCAGATTTAGATTTGAGCAATAAAGCCGCAAAAAACGCCCCTACATTACCACCTGCCCCAACAATACCTGAGACTGACCCAATGGCTTTTTTATTGATAAAAGGCACTACCGAAAACGTTGCTCCCTCGGCCATTTGAACTGATAAACTAAATAAAATCAAAAACAAAATCCCTAATATGATGTTGGTAATTCCAGAAAAAGTAACCAGCATAATTCCCTGAAGAGCAAGTATAAATGACAAAAATAGCACCCTACCACGCAATCCTTTTAACTTACCGAACTTATCTCCAAAATAGCCTCCCAATGTTCTTGCAAAAATATTCATTAATGCAAAAGACAACACAATGTTTCCTGCTGTTAATCTTTCTAACTGAAATGTATTTTGAAGATAATCGTCCATAGTACCATAAACCGTAAGCTCAATACCAAAACAAGCGGCATAGACCAAGAAAAGTATCCATATTCTATAATCCTTAATCACTGCTAAAAACCCTACTTGATCTTTCTTGGCGTTTACTTTTTTTCCTGAAGCTCTTAAATCCTCAAAATTACCTTCAGGCGTATCTTGGGTAAAAAAGTAATATACAATACCCATTAATAAACAAATAGCACCCGCAATTATCATGGAATATCTCCAAGCCTCAGATTGAGCAACTCCCAAACCAATAACTAATGCCGCAATTAAAGGCATGCCCAAACGATTTGCACCACCTCCTAAATTTCCCCAACCAGCAGACGTTGCATTTGCGGTACCAACAACATTTGGAGCAAACATCAGTGATGTATGCACTTGCGTTATCACAAAAGATGCTCCAATAAAACCAATAAATAATCTACAAATAAGAAATTGAAGAGGTGTTTGCACAAAACCACATAATATGACTGGGATGGCTCCTAAAACCAAAAGCCATGTATAGCAAATTCTAGGACCATATTTATCACATAATTTACCAATAAGCAATCGGGCAAACACAGTTCCTGAAACAGCTAAAATAATAGAATTCCATTTTTGGTCTGGTGTTAAACCTAAATCTTTAACCACATCTGGCATAAATGGAACTATGCCAAACCATGCAAAAAAGCACATAAAGAATGATATGGAAGTTATCCAGAACGTACGCACAGGAACGCTCTTAAAATCTAATAAATTAAGTGTAGTTGCTTTAACTGATACAGAATTTTTCATGCCAAAATTATTTTATACTTACAAAAATAAGTATAATTACTTAATTTTAAACATTAAAAATACGTATTATAAAATAAATATTAGATTATTAAGAATCGGTTATAATTTTGATAATATTGGAAATAATGACTGGTTTAGTTAGTGTTTTTTATAAATCCCTTACACTACCCTTATTTCACAAGCTGATATTCACTTGCCTTATTACTTAATTCCATAAGATTTTTGACATCTAACTTTTTCATAAGATTGAAACGATGTACTTCTGCTGTTCTTCTACTTATTTCCAACTCTTCAGCAATATCCTTGTTGTTTTTTAATTGCAAGACAAGTTTAAGTATTTGCTTCTCCCTTTTAGTAAGATTGAATGGATCTTCTACTGTTTCATTATTTTGCTTGGTTTTTTGATTTCCATTCACAAAATTATTCATGATAATGGAAGATATATCGCCAGAAAAATACTTTCCACCAGAAGCAACTGTATGTATTGCTTTTATAAATTCCTCTTTACTGGCTCCTTTTAATAAATACCCATCGGCACCGGCTTGAATGGACTGAACTACGTACTCCTCGGAGTCATGCATGGAAAGCACCAAAGTTTTAATGTCTTTGTAATTTTTGTTAATCTCCCTAACAACCTCAATGCCATTCATCTCTGGCATTCTTATATCAACTATCAATAAATGTGGCTTATTTTTTTTAATGACTTCAAGTGCTTCTTTGCCATTTGAAGCCTCATCTATGACCTTAATTCCTTGTTGGTCTTCTAAAAGTGCTTTAATCCCATCTCTTACAAGTACATGATCATCTGCCAAAATAACATTTATAATATCCATTTTTATCAAATTATAAGTACAAAAATAATGATTTTTACGTAATACTACTTAACTATTCAATAGGAATGTTTAATGTTACCCTTGTTCCTTTATTAGGTTCTGAGTTAAGGAAAAGTCTACCATTAATATATTTTATCCTTTCTTTCATAAAGGTCATGCCCATACCACCATCACCATTTTTTTTGTATTCTATTTTTTCCGGATCAAATCCTTTTCCATTGTCGTCAATAACAACACTTAGCAATTTTTCACTATTGGAAAGTGTGACGATGATATGTGTGGAATCGGCATATTTTATAGCATTGTTTATGGCCTCTTGTGTAATTCTGTAAATATTGATTTCAGAAAGCGAATCCAACCTTTGGTTAAAATCGGTTTTATTATAAAACACAATGTTTTTGCCAGTAAGTTTTGACAATTCATTGGTAAGCTTTGCTATGGCCGGAACAATACCATGATCGGTCAACTCTGGAGGTGTTAAATTAAAAGTAGCCATTCTAACACCCTTAATAATATTGGACGTTAACTCTTTTAGATGTTCAATTTTTAAAGCCGTTTTGTCTATATCCTTGATATCAATACTCTCTAAATTATATTTAAGCCCAGTTAGCATTTGCCCAATGCCATCATGAACATCTTTAGCTATACGGTTCTGTTCATTCTCTTGGTTTTCTATGATCTTACTGGAAATATTCTTTTGCTGGTTCATTTTCTCCTCAAAATTGGCTTTGGTGAGTCGTTCAATTTCCAGTTGTGCTTCTTTTCTTTTTGTAATATCAGAAGCTATAATCAATAATTCGGACTTATCATCGGTAGGGTTAAAAGGAATTATTGCCATTTCCAACCAAACCTCAACTTGGTCTTTTGTGGATGCTTTCACCTCGCCTTGCCAACCTGTTTTTTTATACTTGGTAATTAAGCTTTCTATAAACAATTGATCATTCTCATTAGCTGACAATACATCTGCAAAATTTGCAACGCTATTAAATTTATTGAACTTAAAAAGTCTTGAAAACTTATTTCCCATATGAACAATTGTTCCGCTGGAAGTAATACGAGCAAATAAAAGGGTTTCGTCCATAGCATGGCTCAACGCCCGCAATTCTTTAACAGATTTCTCTTTGGCATCGCTCAGGACATCAGCATCAAACGCCATTTTCTTAGCTTTTTTTTCTGCTATCAACAATCCTTTAAGGGTGTTTTTTACGGTTTTAGCTGTTGGCCAAAAAATAAAAAGAAATTCTGCCAATAAAATAAGCAACGTAAAAGCCATGAGAAATAATTCCAGCTTACGTAACCAACTAACTTTTTCATTAGCTTCAGAATCATATTGATTCACAATTTGATCCATCGCCAATAAAAAAGATCCTTCATTTTGTTTTACTTTTTCAATATCATCAAGAAAGGTTTCAACTGGGAGTGATGGAACATTTTCTATTTTTTCAATAATAGCTTTTGAAGCTTTCTCAATAACATAAAAAGGCAGATTAATCCTACTAAACATATTGATAACCGCAATACTGTTATTACCTGGCAAACCAAGGCTATCACTTCCATTCTGAAGGGCATGGTGCGACATTTCCCATAGTTTAAGAGTTTGTTTAATCTTGTCTTTAAGTTGAATTCTTTTTTCGACGTCTTCTTCTGTAGAAAGCAATACGATTTCCTTGGTAAGTTTTTGGCTTAACATTCTTTGTCTACCTGCCACATTGATAACCCTAGAATCCCCTTCTTGATCTTTGAGATGTTTTCTAATAAGGATTTGGCTTACAATTACCGAAAAAGCAATAGTGCTCAATGCAATAATATATAAACGGCTTAATTTTTTAAATGTCCGTTGATCTAAAGAATTACCATTTTTAGTCATGTTATACTTATTCTTAAGAAATAGCTTCTTTTATCAATGCTAAACTTTTATCTGAAAATTTAATTCTTAAAGCTTCTGCCTGTCCTTCTTTAGACATTTTTTTCCATGTTTTTTGAAGAATGTCAATAACCTTTTCATCCTCATGTTTGGCTGCAAATTCTTCAAAATAATAATCTAAAAAGACCAAACAAATAACATCTTCTATGGTTTGGCTTTCCTCATTCTTTTTTATCAGCTTTTTATTTATTAAAAAAGAAACTCTTTCAATAAATTCATCATCGTATCCCACTTCTTTTAAAATTTCTGCAGTTATTTCTGCATGCATTTTTTTAAGCGTTTCACGCCATTTTAAATATCCAACTCTATCCATAGGGTATTCATCTCTGGCTATTTTCCAACGACAAATATGTTGAGCTCTTGATGCAATTTGAAGCGCTCTTGATGCATTTGATTTGAACTGCAACAGTTTTTGGGACATTCGCTGAGAGTACAATAATTCCTTTGGAAAATCTAACCCGTGACTATGGTAGGAGTTTATATCTTCTGAATTCTTTTTGTCTATAAGCGCAATGGCTATTTCAAATTTTGTGGGTTCCATACTATGTGTAATTAATCTGCAAAGCCAATATACACATTTCCGTTTTCAATTTTAACAGGATACACCGCTATTTTTAAATCTTCACCTGTCAGATTAGAGCCATCTTCCAAAGAAAAGTTTTTTTTATGCATTGGGCAGGCCACTTTAGGAACGCCCGCTTTATCTCCAATCATTCCAAGAGACAAAACCATTTCCATTTTATGGGGACATAAATTTTGGCACGCATACCACTTAGACATTCTAGTAAAATTATAAACCGCTATTTGCTTGGTTTTGTATTTTATACAAGCACCACTATTTTCAGGAAAATCGCATACCGTGCCAACTTCAAACCAAGTTTTAACATCAGCCTCATTTACAGTATCGTATTGATTTAAAATGTCTTGCATATCTAAAATTTATTTAATTCAATTTTTTATTTGGGCGTTCCCCTTTGGGTCGGGCTTTTCGCTACAAGTCCTCGCTCGTACCTCGCAGCGGGCTTTCCGCTGCAATCCCTAACGCAAATGCTGTTGATTTGTTTAATCGTTAATATAAATCTCAATTCAACAGTTAAACATCAAACTCACTACCAAGCCTTTGGCATTTTCATGTCGCGCATTGGCACAAATACCAAGTTATCATCGGTATCATCAGAATTCACAAAATGCCTGAAACGTTTCTTCATATTAGTATCTTCAATAGCTTGTTTCCACTCACATTCGTATTTATTAACAAGGCTTTCCATTTCTTTTTCAAGTTCTTCTACAATTCCCAAGGAATCTTCAATAACTACTTGCTTTAAATACTCAATACCACCTTCCAATTTTTCTAACCATGGAGCTGTTCTCACCAACGGTCCAGCTGTTCGTAAGTAGTACATCAAAAACCGGTCTAGGTATTTAATGGCGGTTTTGTCATCCAATTGTTCAGCAAAAAGTACCGCATGTTTTGGTGTTGCTCCACCATTTCCACAGACATACAAATTCCAACCGCCATCAACCGCTATCAATCCAAAATCTTTTCCTCTGGCTTCGGCACATTCTCGAATACATCCAGACACACCACCCTTTAATTTATGAGGTGAGCGTAAGCCTTTATATCTATTTTCAATTTCTATGGCAAACGTAACGCTTTCATGCATACCGTAACGACACCATGTAGAGCCCACACAACTTTTAACAGTACGAAGCGATTTTCCGTAAGCATGTCCACTTTCAAATCCAGCTTCTATCAATTCTTTCCAAATAAGGGGTAATTCATGCAACTGTGCACCAAACAAATCAATACGTTGCCCACCGGTGATTTTTGTATATAAATCATATTTTTTTGCAACCAGCCCTAATACAATCAACTTATCGGGTGTAATTTCTCCACCAGCAATTCGTGGCACTACAGAGTAAGTTCCATTACGTTGAATGTTTGCCAAAAAGCGATCGTTAGTATCTTGAATGGTAAATTGTTTGTTTGCAGTTTCCATAGTAATCGTGGCAAAAATAGATGCCAATGCTGGTTTACAAACCTCACAACCATGACCTTCCCCAAATAAATTAAGAGCTTCTTCGTAATCTTTAACCTTGTTGATTTTAATAAGGTCATAAAGCTCCTGTCTGTTAAAACTAAAATGCTCACAAATAGTTTCTTTAACTTCTTTACCAAGCGATTTAAGGGTTTCATTTACCAAATCGACCACCATAGGTTTACAACCGCCACACCCCGTTGTTGCTTTTGTTTTGGCAACCACATCGGTCAAATTATTACACCCGCCTTCTGTAATGGAACTGCAAATAGCTCCTTTTGAAATACTTTCACAAGAACACACTTGGGCAGCATCTGGAATGTCCATAACACTACCAAACGACGACCCGCCTTCCCCTCTAGCACCAATAATCAATTCTTCGGCGTCTTCAGGTATTGGTAATCCATTTAAATAGATTTGATGGAACATATTGTAATCTGAGGCATCACCTATCAGGATACCTCCTAATAATTTTTTTCCATCATGACTTACGTTAATACGCTTATATAAATTTTTGTTTTTATTTTCATAAATGATGGAATACCCTTTTTCTACAGGCATAAAAGGCTCTCCATAACTAGCTACATCAACCCCTATCAACTTTAATTTGGTTGACATATCTATATCCTGCTCCATGACAACCTCTTTGTTTCCCAATATTTGATTGACTGCAACTTCTGCCATATCATACCCTGGAGCCACTAGACCATAAATCATATTGTTCAACAAAGCCACTTCACCAATAGCATAAATTTCGGAATCCGATGTTTGCATTTTGTTATTCACAACAATACCTCCACGTACCCCCATTTTTAAATTGCACGTTTTTCCTAATTCGTCACGTGGCCTTATCCCTGCAGAAATGACCAGCATTTCCACATCTATCTTATCATATTCGCCAAACTCCATACCTGTTATGGCATCATCTCCTAAAATTTTATCGGTTACTTTAGATAAATGCACGTGAATACCCAATGATTCTATTTTTTCCTGAAGCACTTTACTTCCCCTGGTATCCAATTGTCTAGGCATTAATTTAGGAGCAAACTCCACAACATGAGGTTCAAACCCCATGTCTTTAACAGCCTTTGCTGCTTCCAATCCTAAAAGCCCACCTCCTAATACGGCCGCCTTAATAGTTTCCTTTCTTTTACCTTTTATTTTATCGGCATAAGCTAGCATTGCTTCTAAATCTTCAATAGTGCGATAGACAAACACTCCTTTCTTTTCTACCCCTACTATATTAGGAACAAAAGGCGCTGAACCCGTTGCTAAAACCAAGTAGTCATACTTATAATGAAGGTCTTTCGTAGTGGTAACTTTTTTTGAAGCGCGATGGATATCGGTAATCCGTTCATTTGTAACCAATTCAATTCCATTCTCTTCATACCAAGATCTCGGTGCCATTTCTAAAGCTTTGGCATCTTGCTTCTCAAAGAATTCACTTAAATGCACCCGATCGTAAGCAGGTCTTACCTCTTCACCAAAAACAGTTATTTGAAATTTTTCTCTATTAGGTTTTGATATAAACTTCTCACAGAATTTATATCCTACCATACCATTACCTACAACAATAATTTTTCGCATGACTACGTAATTGAAAAACAAATATAAGTATTATTACTTAATTTTTATTACGTAATTAAAAAAATTATATGTTATGATATATTATTATCGATTTCTCAAATAGGAACAGTTTAAATTGATTAATAATCAAAATAGACATTCACAATTAAGCCGTATAAAAATAATCGCTCTATGTCTTCACTGTTTTGTTACATCCCATTTTTCAAAGGAAAACTCTCTTTTTGATGGTTATTAAAGCCACCTACCATGTATCAACTTAAAAAAAATCTATTTCAATAAATGAGAGAAGATAAAAACAAAAAAGCTTCACTATTTAAGTGAAGCTTTTTGTGATCGCGACAGGATTCGAACCAATCTCGCATCCCTTATGTTCTCTACATTTTCAGTAATTACCCTCGCAACTGTTGACCGATTTGTTAACCGATTAAGGTATTATATAACATTCGTCAGTTTCAAATTTAAAACAAATTAATGAATATTATTTTTAATGGAAATATTTTTTATACACTTTTCACGTAATAAACAATAAAAGTATTTCGATAGAATATGTAACTTTCCTTTAAATATGGTACATCACAGCCTTCGGGGTGTAAATAAGGTATAAATTTTTGCTTTCTTTTGATATTATCATAGTATCTATCTTATAAATTATTAGCATAAGAGTATCTAAAATATCCGAAGTAACTCATAAAAAAAGCTACAAAAATATAACTCTTTGCTTAATAAATTACCGCCTTAGCAGTAATACAATACATTTTTTGTCTTTTCATTCATAAAAACTATTATATTTTCTTTTATTTACTGCTATAACAGTAATAAAATATAATTTTACATAAAAAATGTTTCTACAAACATTTAAATTGATTATTTTTACCGCTTAAACAGTATATAATGAATGATTTTGATTTAGGGGCATTGATTAAAGACCATCGAAAAAAAGCAGGACTTACCCAACTGGAGCTAGCAAATCTAGCAGGAGTTGGTAAAACAACTGTTTTTGATATTGAAAAGAATAAAGAAACGGTGCGATTAAATAATCTATTTGCAGTGCTTCAAGTACTCAACATTAAAGTGGAATTCAAAAGTCCATTAACTAAATAATTATGAGACAAGCAATTATATTAACTCACGGAAAAAGAGCAGGAATTTTAACAGAAATAGCCGCTGACAACTATATTTTTGAGTATGATCAAAATTATGAGGGTGAAGCGATTTCTTTAACCATGCCCACTAATCATAAAAAATATAGTTACAAATCCTTTCCTCCTTTTTTCGAAGGGTTATTGCCCGAAGGTGTTATGTTAGAAGGCTTACTACGCATTGCCAAAATTGATAAAAAAGATTATTTCTCTCAACTAATTGCTACAGGAAATGATTTAGTAGGATCTGTAACAGTTCAATTATTGGAAAATGAATAGATGTCCCATTACATACGAATTATGCGGTTCGAATACGTATAGCGAAAAAGGAATACGTATGATTGCTCCTAAATTAACGCACTTAAAAGATTTGCCTTATACAGCAGTGGAATTACGTCAAGAAGCCGCTAATAGAGCTAAAAAACTATCTATTCAAGGAGTACAACCAAAGCTTAGTGCTTCTGTTTCTATAGTGGATCAAGAATTTAAAATTGTTGATCAATTTGGAACATATATAATAAAGCCACAAAATGATTTGTTTCCACAATTACCAGAAAACGAAGATGTGACCATGCGAATGGCAAAAGCATTTGGTTTAGAAGTTCCTTTTCACGGAATGCTTTATGGTAAAGATGGTAGTCTATCATATTTTACCAAACGTTTTGACCGCTATGGTAAAGGGAAAAAATGGGCTACAGAAGATTTTGCTCAATTAACTGGAAATACCAGGGACACAAAATACCGTTTTACTATGGAGAAACTCATTCCTGTACTTGACGAATATTGTTCATTTCCTGCTGTCGAAAAAGCTGATTTTTTCAGAAGAATTCTTTTTTGTTTTCTGACTGGAAATGAGGATATGCATTTGAAAAACTTTTCTTTAATTACTAAAAATGGAAAAACAACACTCTCCCCCGGTTATGATTTCTTAAACTCCACTATAGTTATTAAAAATCCCGAAGAAGAAATAGCGCTCACCATGAAAGGAAAGAAAAGTAATTTGAAAGCAACCGATTTTATTGACTATTACGCCAAAGAAAGGCTACAACTCAACGAAAAAACAATAACTATGATTCTGGAACAAATAAAAAAAACATTGCCTATTTGGAAGGAATTACTTGAGATTTCTTTTCTCACTGATGAAATGAAAATAAAATATTTAAAGCTTATGGAAACTAGAACAGTCATGTTTGAGCAGTAACATGTCCCCTCTTTCTTTTATGCTATGTATTAATGCTCTTTAAACAATATTGTATTTACTAAAACTTACAGGCCAGTTAGAATGATGGTCTTTGATAACACATCAAAATCAGAAATTAAGCTTGAAAGGATCTCCTTCTTTAAACTTATGGATTGCTTTTGGAAAACTTTAATAAAACGTTCCATTTTGAGTTAAATCCACCGCCTTTACATGAACTTTTTAGCTAATAGACTTTATTTTTCACTAAAATATGGAATGTTGCTGTTTTCTACCATGTCCCGATAACATCTACCAAAAAACCCAAAATACAAAGAGGCATTTTCATTCATAATATTCTTAGGTTCGACTATTTTTTAATAATCAATATCTTTTTTATACATCCTTCCCGAAATACATAAATCAGCAAAGGTTATTAATGCCTTATTTTGAAATTGTTTATTTTGAAGGGTATCTGCTATGTTTTTAATATTTAAAGCATAAAGAAATGCCGAATCCTTTTGATAAACATAATGTTTCATTTAATATTCAACCAATATCGCGTACCTTTCAATGCTCCCGTTTTTATTAGCATTTTCTTATCTAACATGTCCTTTAAATCACGCGTAGCAGTTGATGCAGACGTTTTTGCAATTCTAATGTAGTTTTCAGCACTTAAGCCCCCTACAAAACCTTGAGGTCCCGCTGCAAATAATCGATTTACAACTTTTAATTGGCGTTCATTTATTTGATTTGAATAACGATCGAAGAACTTGGCTTTCTCTATTATAAAATCGATGAGCTTTAGGGTGTCCTCTTGGGCAACTAAAATGGCATGCCCAAAATATAGCAACCAATCGGTTATATCACAGGTTTTATTACTATATTCCAACGCTTCGTAATACCTTTTTTTATTGGCTTCAATGGTTTTTGACAATGAAATCAATGCAGGTTGTCCAATGCTTTGAGAAATTGATTTTTCTGCTAAGGCACGGGCTATCCTTCCATTGCCGTCTTCAAACGGATGTATGCTAACAAAATAAAGATGTGCAATACCTGCTTTGGTTAAGGGCAACAAGGTGTTTGGTGTTTCAATATGGAATTTATTGAACCAAGCTACAAACTGTTCCATTTCTTTTGGCATTTGGTTTGATGGAGGCGCTTGGAAATGAACTGTTGGTCTGTCCAATCTACCCGAAACAACTTGCATAGGGTCTTCATGGGTTCTATATGCGCCTATGTCTGTTAAGTCCCTTCTTCCGCTTGCTAGCATTCTATGCCAATCGAATAATTGCTGATGGGACAATTGTTTAGAGTAATTTTGATATAAATCCACCATCATTTCAGAAATGCCAAATTCAGCAGGAGCCACTTTTCTTTTATCTACGCTTAGCCCCAGATTCTTCTTAATGGAAGACTGAATACTGTCCCTATCTAAATACTCACCCTCAATTTCCGAGGTTTTTAAGGCCTCATTGGATAGCAATTCAACAATAAACAGCTCTTTCTCATTTTCGCTAACATGTTTTAAAGCACCTAAAACAGTCCCAATGTTTTTGGAAAACTGTAATTCCACAACTTTTAAAGCTTCTTCGTTATAGGTAAAATGAGGCCATTCCTTGGATTGCCAATTCCATATTTTACGTTCCATAAGCTATATATCACATATTTATAGCTCAAATATAATACATTTTTGAGCTATATTTTTAATTTTTATAGCTCAACACCCTCTTTTTACCAACTTTGTTTGGTATTCCAAATTGAAAGCTGATTAAAAGAATTTACAAGTAATCAATACTACAGAAACGACAATATTAAAAATAAAAACTACCACAGCCCAAGTCGGATAAATCTTAGCTTGGTCAATTTTATCATTAAATCGACTTTCAAAACCTCCTATCATGTTTTTATGTATGTCCATTTGTTTTTGATGCGCTTCAATAATTGCTTTGTATTCCGCTACATCCATTTTGATTTTGGTCATATTCAATTGTTCATTGATTTTTTCCAGTCTTTCAATGCCCTTGTTAAAGTCATGGAGCTCATTGACCAAAAGAGAGGTCAGTTCTTCAAGTTTTGTCATGATTGTTATGTTTAATTAATATCCTATATCGATTCCTTTATCGATGGCCCTTTTAATAATAAACTTGGTGATCTTTAAAGCCAGGTTCGGTGTCAGGTCAACCACTTTACCAGCCAGTTTGATACTTACATTGTTATCTTTTAAAATACTGGCACCTTGAATCCCAGACATCTGTTTGCCAATATTTCCAAGTGACATATTACGATGGACTTCGCTACCTTTAAGATTGTGACCATCAAATTCAAATCGAAAGCCCTGTAGTTTGTTCTGGTTGTTTATGCTCGGAATGACTTTAACCCCATTGGCTTCCATCGCTTTTAAATAAGCATCAAAAGATTTGGGTTTGAACTGTTTCATGGTCAGATCATGCCGGCGTTTGATCTCTGTTCGTATTTCAATTAAATTAAATTCTTTTTCAAATTGGATTTGTTTGACGGTGGTCAATCCCATATGTTCTGCTACTTTTTCTACCACCTGTTGACTTCGTTTACCTATAAAGCTGTCGTTATAAGCCACGCCTTTAAAATCAATGCGGTTGACATATAAATGGATGTGCTTATGCTCTTTGTCCCGGTGTACAAAGGCTATGGCCTGTCGTTCTCCCAGTTTCATTTCATGCATAAAACGTTTGGTGATGGCTTGAAGCTCTTCCTTTTCCAATAGCTTGCCATCTTCTATCGTTGGGCTGATGACAAAGGACAAGGTATTTTTTGTACAGTTATGATTTTGGTACTGGAGCATCTTGAACTCTTGGGCAATCTCTTTTGGGGTATCGCCATGCAGAAACTCTTTAAGTACCACTTCAGCATCCTTTTCCTGGTTCCACCCGTAGGACATGGAAGCCATGGTGTGCGATATGCTTTTGCCCTTTCCTATCATGGTTGGAATTTTTTAAGATGTGCCTTGATCTCGTTTGCCAGGTCATAGACTTCCTGTGTCAATTTGGGATTCCGTTTTTTGAACATGTTCCCAATGGACTTGAAATTGTTATGGTATTTAATCAGCATCTTATAAATATTGATATGTTCTTCAGTAAACCGTTCCGTGATTTCCTGTTCAAAAAGACTGCGCCGTATGTATTCGCTCAAGGTCAATCCACTTCGTTTTGACTTAACTTTTAGGAGCTTCTTTTCATAAACGGAACATCGAAACTTAACGAGGTCACCCTTCCCCTTAAACACTCCTTTTTTTTCTTTGCGACCTTCGGGAGCAAACGAGAATGTGCCCACAGGCACACATCTCGAATTCCTACCCACTAGCATTTCGTTTTCCGATAGATCCTCTTCCAGATCGAGTTCCAAGCTATCAGATTGACCGAGTACTTCAGTAGGAATCTTTAGTGTCTGCTTCGGCTCATCTTTGAAATAAAAATCATTTTCATCTTTCTTTTCCATGGCTTATCAATTCGTTTAAGTCTTTATGGTTTTCATACCTGCTACTTTTATCCATAGCATGTTTATATGATTCAATTAAATATTTGGTAACCTTTTGTCCGGCTGCATCCCTATCCAAGTAGAGGTGTACCAAATCATAGGTTTCGAAATTTTTTTCAGCTTCCTTAATAAAGGCAATTGAGTTTAAAACCAGAATATCAGATGTGCTCAAGAGATCTTCATCCAACATGGCCAAGGACAATAGATCGAACATGCCTTCCAACACAACAAGCTGTTTGTTTTTGTTTTGGATGTAGGTATAGGATTTAGGACTACTACTGTTTTTAAACAGCTTGTTCCTTAATTCCCAACCATTTTTATGGTTCCTTAATCCTACAGCAAAAAAGGCTTTGTCTTTATAACTGTACCACACTTCCTTGCAATAGGTTTTGGCAACCTTTATGGCAATGCCCCTTGACCTTATATATTGGAGCAGGGCAGGATGTTCCAGTTCCTTTACTTTTATAATATGAATCCTTGATTCCAACGTATTGCCAAAGGGTTGCCGTTTGATAGGGCCAATAGCATCATTATCATCCAAAAAAGCCAAGGCTTCTTTTATCGTGCACTTTAAAACTTTGCATACCAAATCGATCACATTGCCCCCAATGCCCTCGCCGTGGTCGTACCATCGGTTCTTGGTCCTGGAGACCTTGAAAGAGGCTTGGGTTTCTGACCGAAAGGGACTCAGAAACCAAGCTTCTTGTTCCGTTGTGCGATTGGGAAAGTGCCCTAATTTTTCCAGTGCCTTTTCCACTGAAAAATTACGGGCTGTTTCACAATTTATTTTTCTTTTCATCTGCTTATATTATTTTAAATTTCGGTCAGATGCAACACCCTGAATAATCATCCTCGTGTGTGTGAATGTAGTTCTTATGGGTGTTTCATAAGCCAATGTGTTTTAGGGTGTTTTTTTGATGATATGATGACAGCAGCCTCTAAACCCTTGCCATGACTGGCTTTTCCCTGTCATCATTTTGTCATCAAATCATCATCTATGTGTTTTTTAATCGCTTTTCTGTCATCATTATTTTTTTTGATGACAGTTTGATGACGGTTTGATGACAGCCTTAGCCCTTATAAACAGGGGCCTCAGCTCATTCCGTCATCGTGTCATCAAAATTTTTGTCCAAAAAATCTTTTTTCACCGTAAAATAGCGTCCTTTTCCATCTGTCAGATTGATATCTCCATCGCTCCAAATGACCATTTTTTGGTATTTGTTGGAATTGGATTGGTTCGCTAGTTTCCAATCCACCTTCAGTAGTTTCCTCAGTTGGGTCAGGTCCGTTTTCACCCGGGTCTTGTTCAGGATGCACAGGGCATCCAAAGGGCACAGGTGCAATTCATCCAGATCAAATTTTTCCATCACGTCCAATAGAATGCTTGCCAGCTCCTTTTCTACACGGTTGCGGTTGTTCTGTACCAACTTTGTCAAGGCGGTTGTCTTTATCTGTTGGGCAGTGAACCACATACGGGTTAAGTGTTTTGAATGTAGTTTCCGGTTTGCTAGATAATAAAGGAAGGCTGGGATTTCTTCAATCAATTTCTCTAAGTAGTTTGTTTGCTCTGCTTCCAGAACCGGTACTTTGATTACCCAGAACCGGGTCTCATTGGAATCGATTTTTATAAAGCTTTCTTCATTGTTGCTGCAAAGGATAAACTTGCCAAAGAACTCAACTTCCCGTTTGTCCTTGCCCTTGGCTTCCAGCTTGTTGATATTGGTGGTACTAAGGTACTTGATGCGCTCAGTAAGTTCCTCCTTATTGAACAGCACTTCGTCAATACATATCAAAAGCTTGTTTGCCCAATCGGCATTGAACTGGCTGCTAAAGCTGTCATTGGTCAGATAGGTCAGGTTGTTCTCAAAGATTTCCTTGAGCCATTTCAAAAAGGTGCTCTTTCCCGTGGAGCGTTCCTTGGAGACCAGGCATAATATTGGCAGTACCTGGATGGGCTTTAGATACAACAATTGGAGGTAGTCCAATCCAAGTTCGTGGTGCTTTCCGAATATGTGCTTTACGAACTTTAGCGATAAGGTAACGTCTCCCTCTTTGGGCACTTTGCCCAAGGGGGAGTAGATGTTATAGAACCCCAGATATTCCTGTTTAAAATCCAAATGGCTCGGGATGCAGGTAAAGCCATCGTATTTGGGGATCTTGCTCAAATGGTCCTTGCCATGGTCCTGCTTGATGGTCTCCATGTTCCACTGCACCAGAATCTCATTGAAGTGACCAGCTATGGTTGGGGCTTTCACGCGTTTATAATAGGACGTGCCCACACGTATATAGGGTATCTGTTTCATAAGAAGTGTTTTTGTGCCATGGGATGCCACGGCCAATTGCTAACTGTTTGATTTTGTCTTGAAAAAGTTTAGGCATTCTTGTTCGCCAGATTACTTGTTTGGGTGTTGTCCGTTATTTTTAGTTTGGGTTCTCGCTTATGTTGGAGCAACCAATCCACAAGCCTTTGTTTATCAAAAAAGACCATTTTCCCATTGGGCTTTGAGTGGGGAATTTTTCCGGAGGCCGTGAGCTTGTATAAATAGCTTCTGGATATGCCCGTATAATCACTGGCTTCATCAAAGGTCAATACTTCTTTGCTTCCTACAAGTAGTTTTTCTAAACGATCCAATCGTTCCAGTATTAAAATAGTGTCCATTTTTATTGTTTTTAGGTTAATAAAATGAACAAAAGCGCTTTTGCTGTCCCTTATGGGATTATGGTGATAAAGGTATAAAACGGAGCTGTTGAAAGAAGAAAAAAAATTAATTAGTTATTCACAAATAACTGATAAACAATATATTAAATTAAAATAAACTAATTTTTATGACCGTAAAATAAAAACATTTTAATTGGTAAAATTTGGCATCATTTAGCATGAAACTAAATGACCAAAAACACACAGTTTTTGGGAACATTATGGGTTATTAACAATAATGCAAAGAGCTTAGGGTTAAAAAATAGGTTTTAAGATGCCTTCTTTAGAATTTAACTTTAAAAATAAAATGCTTTTCAAGTTAAAACGGAATATTCCTTTACTTAAACAAAAAAATCAGATGATTTAAAATCTACTTAAATTTTAACTTTTCACTTAATGCTGCCATATCCTCACCTACCTTCTTATCTAAAACCCGGGCATAAATTTGGGTGGTTGCAATTTTTGTATGCCCCAAAAGTTTTGATACCGTTTCAATTGGAACTCCATTGCTTAAGGTTATTGTGGTCGCAAAAGTATGTCTGGCCATATGAAATGTTAAGTTCTTTTTAATACCACTTAACTCCGCAATTTCTTTTAAATAACTATTAATTTTTTGATTTGAGAAACAAGGGAAAAGCGTATTTGAAATAACAGTTCTTTGATGTCTCTCATATTTTTTGATTAAATTTTTCGCTTGATTTAATAATGGTATAGTCAAAAAAGATTTCGTTTTTTTTCTTTTGGTATTTATCCAATGATTACCATCTATCCCTAAGACAATGTTATTCGCTGTTAAACTATTTATATCCACATATGAAATTCCGGTATAACAACTAAAAAGAAATAGATCCTTAATAATGTTCAACCTTTCTATTGAAGAATGAAACTGTTCTAACGAATTCAACTCATTCTCGGTCAAAAACTCTCTTCTCTTATTTTCAAAGGAACTTTTAAATCTGACAAAGGGATCTTTTATTATCCACTCCAAATGATATGCCATGGTAACCATTTTGCGTAATCGCTGTAAATGTTTCATAGCTGTATTATGACTCATTGTTCTTTGATGATCTTTTGGTTGGTAGGACTTGATAAAATGTTCGAAATCCACTATAAATGAGTAATTCAAACTTTGCAGGCTAACATCTGTAGTTTTTAATTTCTTGCTCAAAAACTTTATTAAATACCCTTGTGTTACTTTATAATGACGAAGTGTGTGGTTATTCAATTTCTCTTGAGAAACTTCATTATGATATTCAAATAACCCCAATAATGTTTTGTTTGATTCTTCCTCTCCCAAAAATTTGGATTTAATTGCTTGAGCAGTGATTAGTTTATCTTCACTGAATAAGTCCTCATAGGATTCATAAATTTTAGCTCTTACCTGTTCAAGATATTTATTTAACAGTCTAGAGCTTTGCTTTGTGCCTTTTGCCATTCCTTTGTTAGAATCCCAATAAGATACCGGTATTCGCCTTTGCAAACTTATATTAGTACGTTTGCCATTAACTGTTATCCTTGCATAAACAGGAACTTGATCATTTTTAATACGTGAAGTGTTAACCCAAAATAATAGGCTAAAAGTTGAACGAGTTTGCATAATTACCGTCTTTAGTTAAACATCTACTAAGACGAAAGTCAAATACAACGATCTAATTATAAGGAATTTAACCCCTTATTCGGTCAACACTTTTCCGTTTTTTTAAACTGTTGACCGATTTAGCATCATTTAATCTTAAATCAAATCAAAATAAATTAAGGCCTTAAAACTATAAAACCTTGCAAATCATACAGTTTGCAAGGTTTTAACTTCTTTTGATTACTTAATTAGTGATCGCGACAGGATTCGAACCTG